>JAJXTJ010000193.1 GCA_021783895.1 Pseudomonadota bacterium
ATTGTCTTGAAGCTCCGTTTTACACGCTGGGTCCGTTGACCACCGACATCGCGCCCGGCTACGACCATATCACCTCCGCCATCGGCGCTGCGCAGATCGGGTGGTACGGCACGGCAATGTTGTGTTACGTCACTCCCAAGGAGCATCTAGGTCTGCCCGACAAGCAGGATGTGCGCGACGGTATTATTGCCTACAAGATCGCAGCGCACGCGGCGGATCTGGCCAAGGGCCACCCCGGCGCGCAGTTGCGAGACAACGCGCTTTCCAAGGCGCGCTTCGAGTTCCGCTGGTTGGATCAGTTCAATCTCAGCCTCGATCCAGAGAAGGCGCACGAATTTCATGACAAAACCCTGCCGCAGGAGGGTGCGAAGCTCGCTCATTTTTGCAGCATGTGCGGTCCGCACTTTTGTTCCATGAAGATTACGCAGGAAGTTCGGGACTTTGCAAAGGCACAGGGGTTTCCGGAGCAGGAAGCGCTCAGGAAGGGCATGGAACAGAAGGCCGTGGAATTCGTGAAGCAGGGCGCAGAGGTCTACAGGAGGACCTAAGCGCAGGCGGTGGTAGGGGCAGATCGCGACCTCGGAATGCAGGTATTCTTACCGGCTGGCTCCTGCTTACTGGAAGAAATCCGCCGGTTGTGCCGCGGTTGCGGCTATGGTCGGAAGTATGTTCGTGCAGGATGGTCTGGACGTTCCGGCGACGCCGTAGTATTTAACTGCGTCCGTATACCGGCAGCGCGGCACCCGTGACAGACCGGGCTTCGTCTGACAGCAGGAAGGCGATCACATTGGCGACATCCGCCGGAGAAACCCAGCAAGAAAAGTCCGCTTTCGGCATGGCATCGCGGTTCTGAGGGGTGTCGAGGGTTCCAGGCGCGATGCAGTTGACGGTGATACCACGTGTATTAAGTTCGGCAGCCATGCTTTCCGTGAGCCGCAACACCGCCGCTTTGGCCGCGCCGTAGGCGCCATAATTGGCTCCCCCCTGAAAGGCGTTGCGACTGGCGATATTGACGATGCGTCCGCCCTGCGTTTGCAGCATGTAAGGGACTGCCGCGCGGCATGCATTGAGAGTTGTCCGGACGTTTATGTCATACAGGCAGTTCCAGTCCGCGATATCGGTCTGATGGACCGGCTTGCCACCTCGGAATCCGCCAACAGTGTTCACAAGCCCGTCGAGCCGCCCGAACCGGCTGTGTACTTCCGCCATCAACGTGTTAACGGCTTTCGGGTCCACCATGTCGATGCCGTCAGCAAGCCAGTGCCGGGCGCCATCCTGCAAATTGCCGTATACCTCGCGCAGCCGATCGCCGGAGCGGTCAACCAGGACCATGTGGCTGTCCAGAGACTGAACACATTTGGCCACGGCGCGACCGAGATTTCCAACCGCACCGGTAATGACCACCACTTTGTCTTTCAAGCTCAGCATGCCAGCCAGCCCCTTTAAATTGCCGAAAGCAGCCCGCTCGGTGGGGTGCCTACAGCGGTTTATGCGTTGCCGACGGTGCCTGTCAACTATACGAAAGACCTGCCCGCCACGTGTATCGCCAGCTCCGCTGCGGCCTGACTTGCGCGGTACGTTACTGTTGCGCAACCCGCTTTCCCAGGGCCAGCCGGCAATTTTTTATCATAGCACACGAGATAGCGTCGACATGCAACAGCTTCTTCCAGTGGGATAAAATTCCCGTGGAACAGACAGCGTCCGCACTCGCGTGCGTTTTGCCGCGCATCGGACATGCGGGTGGTTCAAGGTCTGGCTTTTGTCATGGGCGACGATCGCATCACGTGCCACCACGTTTCCGGTTGGCATCCGCCTAAGGCGCGACTTTGGTGAAGCACTGTCGGAAGGGCCCGTGTCGGTCTCGCGCATTTTATGTTTATCCGTTCAGGATAAAGCGAAGTGGCGGATTCGCTGCGATGGAATCAACCCCCGATTTTGCGACATACTGTCGTGCGGCACAGCCCCGATCTGCCCGAATGGCGGCAAGCCAGAGGTGCCGTCGGTCTGGAGTTGGAGCGATACCAGGATCTGGTATAAAATTTTATGCGAAAGCTCAGTCGCGCATTTTACGCGAGAAACACCATCGTAGTTGCCCAGGAGTTGCTCGGGAAATATCTCGTGCATGACTCGCGTGGAGTGCAGCGTGTCGGAAGGATCGTGGAGGTGGAGGCCTATCTCGGGCCGCACGATCTGGCGGCGCACTCCTCCAAGGGCCTGACGGAACGGACAAAGGTGATGTTCGGTCCGCCCGGACATGCCTATGTTTACATGATATACGGCGTGTATTACTGCATGAATGTTGTAACCGAGAAAGTTGGCCACGCCTCCGCTGTGCTGTTGCGCGCAGTCGAGCCGGTAAAAAATATCACTGCCCGAACACAGGGCCCCGGCCTGCTGTGCAGATCGATGCGTATCGATCGGCGTCTGAACGCTCACGATCTGGTCAGCAATACTTTTTACATTGCATCCGGCCCTTTGGTCGAGCCATTCCGGATTGTGAAAAGGCCACGCATTGGTGTCGACTATGCGGGGGCCTGGGCCAGAAGGTTGTTGAGATTTTATATCCGGGACAACCCGTATGTGTCGAAGTCCTAAGTGATCTCTGTCTTGCTGATCCGGATGGGACAGGTAGAATTTTCCGGTTCATCCAGATTCGTTCGCAGAACGCACATCAAAAATGAGGATCCGTAACTGATGAAACGCAATTCAAATTTACCCAATGTGCTTGCCAAGAAACTGGTTTGCAGCTGCGCTGCGGTATTGATCACCGTCAGTTCGCCGCTCGCGTTTGCTTCGGGGAACAGCCTTAAGCACGTTGCAAGGCAGGTCGGTCACGCAACTGGTGAGGCGGTCCATGACATCGCGCACGGAGCAAAAAAGGTCGGAAAGGAAATTGGACATGATGCCAAGAAAGTCGGGAAAGCTGTCGGTGCTGCGGCCAAGGCGGGGGGCAAGGCATTCAAGCACGCGGTCAAAGGCCACAGGCACTGACGCCACGCCTGTTGACTGCGGCGCGCGGAACCGGGAAATCTCGGCCGCGTGCTGCGATCCGTTCTGCCGCCTAGAAACGAAACATCGCACATTTGCCCTTGGCTGATGCCGATTAACGCTCGGGATAGGCTTCATCGGATATGTAGGGTAATCCAGCGAGGCGGTGGCAAGCGGGCCACTGGCAGCCAGCACGTGAGTTTCCGGCGTGACACCCGAGTTGGCCGCGTCGCTTCCGCCTCCCTGCCCAAGACTGCTGATCGGGAATCGCCGGGTAGCATCGCCAGTGTCGAGCAGAATGTCATACATGCCGGCTGCAAAATCGCCATTCCAGCGGACCTATGCGGCAACGAGAGAAATGACCTGCGTGTTCGCTGCCGCAGATTCATTGGTGAAGCTGGCGTAAGCGTATTCGTCAAGCAGCAGGTTTATGGCGGTGTATGACGATAAAGTCCAATGTGAACGAGTAAAATTGTAAATTTTGGCTCGATTGATCGATATGGCTGTGCACATAAATATGTGCTTCTGTGCGGCATCGATTGCGTGATCGATCGTGTCATCAGCCGTACGCCTTTCAAGGCGCTGATTGGGTACATTTTCTTCGTCATCGCCTTCGCGATGCTTCCCCCGCTCAGGACACGAATCGTCCGCCCAGGGCGGCTCCGCGCCGTCAGATGGGCCATGTCCAAGACCGGGCAGGCATCGATTGCACGGTTCGAGGCCCTATCTATAATGTCGGCACTTGTTTCTGGAAGACTCGGACATGTGTGGAATCTGCGGAGAAATGAAGTTCGACGGCACCGACGCGGATCTCGGGGCGGTGGCGCGTATGATGGGGGCGCTCAAGCGCCGCGGACCGGATCACGAGGGAGCACATGCCGACGGTCCCGTGGCATTTGGCCATCGGCGCCTCGCGATCATCGACCTGTCGGAAGGCTCCGATCAGCCGATGGTCGACAGCGAACTCAAACTTTGTTTGGTATTCAATGGAACCATATACAATTATCGCGAGTTGCGTTCTGAACTCATAGACCTCGGGTATCATTTTTTCTCTAGCGGCGACACCGAGGTGATACTCAAAGCGTACCACGCTTGGGGCGAGCGCTGTGTAGAGCGCATGAACGGCATGTTTTCGTTCGCAGTCTGGGATGCCCATAACCGCGAACTGTTGTTGGCCCGGGACCGCATGGGAATCAAGCCGCTCTACTACACTTCGGACCGGTCCCGCTTCCG
>JAJXTJ010000194.1 GCA_021783895.1 Pseudomonadota bacterium
CTGGGAATGGATTCGATGATCTGCGCCTTGTACTGCTCGCCCAGGCCCTTGAAGAAGGCGATGGCATCGGGGCGCGGCAGCACCTTGCGCTCGATTTTCAGGTCGGCTTTGGCCAGCTCCGCCATTTTCTTTTCGATGGCCAGCAGGTCATCGAGCGTGAACGGGCGCTTGTAGGAAAAATCGTAGAAGAAGCCATCCTCGATCACTGGGCCGATCGTGACCTGAGCTTCAGGAAAGAGGGATTTTACGGCTTGCGCCAGAAGATGCGCCATGGAGTGACGGATCACTTCCAGGCCTTCGGCATCCCGGTCGGTGATGATGGCCAGATCGCTATCGACCTCAATGCGGTGGGAAGTATCCACCAGCTTGTCGTCAACCTTGCCGGCCAGTGCCGCGCGAGCCAAGCCCGCACCGATGCTGGCGGCCACTTCGGCTACCGTTACGGGCTGGTCGAATTTGCGCTCGGAACCATCGGGCAAGCGAATAACAGGCATAACAACCCTACCAAAAAACAAAAGTGCGGCATGCCGCACTTTTGAGAAGCTGGTAGGCGCGATTGGACTCGAACCAACGACCCCCACCATGTCAAGGTGGTGCTCTAACCAGCTGAGCTACGCGCCTAAAAAAACGAAACGGCATTCTATCCCAATTCCTCCAATGATTCAAATGAATGAACCTAGAAACCTCAGTTCAAGCCACAGAGGGCACAGAGAACACAGAGAGAACAATGGGTTACAGCCAGCGCTTTTTGTACCAAATGGGTGACCGGCGACGATCCATTAAGCTTTATGTTTTTCCTCCAGGAACTCTGTGTTCTCTGTGGCTAACTAAGTTTTTCAGAATGAATGAAAGCATTGTCCAATGAGGTATGCCCGGCTGAAACGCGCCGACAAGGCGGTGGTTCTGCGATTCCTTGAGCGCGCCAGCGGCTACTCGCGCCAACAGCTCTCTCGGCTGGTCAAACGGGCTGTGAGCGACGCCAACTGGCAAGCGCTACCAAGGCTCACGCACCCGCTTTGCGCGCATCTACACCGTGCTCCTGCTCGCCCATACCGACACCCTGCACGGCACGCTATCCGGCTTGGCGACCAAGAAACTCATGGAACGGGCCTACGACATCTTCGGCGATAGCCGCTACCAACGCCTGGCGACGATCTCGGTGGCTCACCTGTACAACCTGCGCCAGCGCCCCAACTACCATTCGAAATGACAGTTTCCTGGTTTGAGTATTCCGGCTTGCCCGGCTTAGGATAACATCCACGGATTATTGGATATGTGACTAAAGTCACATAAGCCACACACACCGGATGACAATTTCCAACAAGCGCATTCTGGGGATGGACGGAAATGTCGTGCGCTTCAGCAAAACCGGCATCCATTTCTGCCTGTCTCTTTCACTGCATACATAGCCCCGTATCTACGGCACAGGGGTTTCATCGGCGTGCAACACGCCACGCGTCCGAGCAAAACCGACAGGCGATTCGCCAAAGACTGCAACGCCACCAGCTTCGATCCCCAAGCCATCAAGCAACAACTGGGAATTTCTGTCTCGGCTTGGGATTCTTTCATGTATCGAATGAAAACTTTGTCCGAGCGCCGCGTGAAGTCGCACGAAGCCATGAACTACTTCCTGCGCGTATTCACCGACCCCGCCACGACGGCAACCGGGCTAAGCAATGAGCAGGCGATGAAGAAAGTGCTGGTGCTGTATGAGGGGGGATGGGAAAGGTTCCGAGCTTGCCTCCTCCAAGGGGACGACGTTCGGTTTGCTCAATGCTGTCACCGAATATGCGGATCACGAGCGTCGAGCCAGGAGCGCCGACCACAGGCTGGAATCGGCACGGTTCGGCCAGGGTGCAGCGCTGAAGCAAAAGGCGCTGGGACAGACGTTGCTGATGGCAGCGTAAACATTCCCGCAATCGTCACTATCGCCCGGTCGAGCTAACCACTCGCCGGGCTTTGTCATTTTAGGAGACCAGCATGAGCGTCGCTGAAAGAGCAGTCAAGGGACCTGAATTGATTCAGGCCCGTGCACCGAACGCATACAGCAAATCGACTATATCCTGACGCTTCTTGCTCCTCGCCAGCGCCAAAGGAGTCGTTCCGTCCATCGAACGCAAATTCGGGTCTGCCTTATTTGTCAACAAGAACCTGACAATTTCAACGTGCTCATTGGCGACCGCCTTGTGCAGCGCCGAATATCCTTGGTGTTCGACCGCATTCACGTATGCATTCGCGCCCACGAGGAGCTTCGTCATATTGAGGGATCCCTTTGTCGCCGCCTGCAGTAAAGGGGTCCAGCCAAATACAGTCGCAGCATTCACGTCCCCACCCCGGCTTAATATGAGGTTCGCAGCCTTCTGATAGTCGCTCAACGTTGCCCAGTGTATGGGTTGATAGCCGCGAGCCGCGACAGCCTTAACATTCGCACCGCGCTGGATGAACATCAATGCGGTTTCCTCCTGCCTGTGAAATAACGCGAGCATGAGGGGCGTCCACTGATCATCACCTTTGGTATCAACATCCATCCCTGCACGAACAAAATCCAGTGCAGTTCTTGTGTCCCCCTGCTTCACTACCTCAAAAAATGACCGTGCTTCAAACCGTGCGCCTTGAGACGCCAGGTTATTTTTAAACTCTGAGATCTCATCACCCGCCATGTCCTTTTCAAGCGCCCAGGGATTATCCTCATCCTTAATTGCACGCATATATTTGTCGCGCAACAGCGACAGCGAAATCAATTCCGAAACCACCGCCGGAGGAAACCCCTGTCGGCCCGGACGGTCAGCCACGATCAAGCCATTGACATATTCATCAAATTCTTCGGACTCCCATAGCGCCACGACCTTCTCCGCGATCTGCGGAAAAAGACGATGGGTGTGCTGAATACCCTCCCCGATAATTCTCCAGATTTTCTCGCTCATAATTCGGCCATTTCCCAGATTCTTAAAACACTATTGGCATAATATGCGGATTTCGCTGAAAATCCCAGCAGCCAGGCAGATCGAATTTCCGGGTTGCTGGTGGTTGCTGACCATTCGTGACCTGACGGTAAATATCCAAATCATCCCAAACTACCCTAACTGACCGGTGTCCGAATTGGCGCGGGAACGATGCCGAAGAAAATCCGGGCATGCGTTCATGGGGGTAATGAAGACATCATGCCGCTCGCAAAGGGCGGTATCTGCGCGCACGGAACCATACGCCGAACTCAGAATATTCAGTCCGGGCACTGCGCGTTCCAGTCTGTCAGGCTCGCTGAGGAAGAATTCGCATTCTCTGCAGGTATATCGAGTCATGTCATGTTCCTTTTGGTTCGGGCCGCGAGGGCTGCCTTCCGCCTACGCGGCCCAAGCGGCTTACATGCTGGACCAGAAGTCGGAGAAGACGTGAACCGACATAAAGTACCCGAGCACTACATTCACACCGACCCCAGTCGTAAAGGCGGCAAAGGCCTTCCATCCTACCGGCTTGAGCTCCCTGAATCGCGTGGTCAAGCCGATGCTGAGAAAGCAGAAGATAAACGCCCATGTACGCAGGGATACCAGGGGGAGGATCAGACCAGGCTTCACCACTTTATTGAAGTCCGCAGCGGAGTAGCCGCTTGTGATCAGCGTCATCAGAATGGACGCGGCGAAGAAGCCGATCACAAACTTGGGAAAGCGCCACCAGATTTCCCTGGCATCCAGCTTGCCACCCGTCTCTTTTTTCTCCCACACGGTCGTGGCGATCAATGCCCAGACGATGGACCAAATACCGATCCACACGTCCCTGCCGATCACTTTCATCAAGGTGAAAGCCTTGATCGCCGCGTCTTCGTTGCCGGCCATCTTGCCGTAGGCACTTGCTGCAGCGATACCGGCCGCATCCGCAAATTCGGAAGTGCCTATCCAGGCGCCGGCAACCCCGGCGGAAAGACCCAACGCCCGGGATATGAACGGCAGGACCATAATCATCACCAGTGCCCAGCCCACTACCAAAGTCACCGAGGTATAGAGATGATCTTTTTTCGCTCCCACCGAAGCTGCGATCGCCATCGACGCCGACACCCCGCAAACCGATCCGCCCACGCCCAACACGGCAGCCAGCCTGCGGTCCAGTCCAAACATCCGGGTGCCGATGAAATAGATCGTCACGCAAGTGGCCAGGGAGATAATGGTTGCCTGGGCGATAGCTACCGGCCCGGCGGTGAGCACCAGCGTAATGAG
>JAJXTJ010000195.1 GCA_021783895.1 Pseudomonadota bacterium
AACTTGTCGTCGAACAGCGCCTGGACGGCGTCGAGGGCGGCATCGGCATCTGCGCCTTCGGCTTCGAGGGTGACGGTGGAACCGATTCCCGCAGCAAGCATCATCACCCCCATGATGCTCTTGGCATTGACCCTGCGGGTGCCTTTGGAAATGAAAATGTCGCAGGAATACTGTGCCGCGAGCTTGGTGAGCTTGGCTGACGCGCGGGCGTGCAGGCCGAGCTTATTGCTGACTTGAATGGTGCGTTGCGTCATGGGATGGGCCGCGCAAGGTCTGTTGTTGGGGGGCGGTCAGCGCGACCTGCATCACACCCTGGATCGCGCCGGCGGTCGCGCGTGCGGTGAGGGCATCCAGGGTTTCGTTCTGGTAGCAGACCGAGCGCAGCAACATGGGCAGGTTGACGCCGGCGACGATTTTGAGTTCGACGTCGCCGGCGAGTTCGGCCAGGCGCACGGCGATATTGCTGGGCGTGGCGCCGAACACGTCGACCAGAATCAGCGCGCTGCCGTCGCTTGCGGCTTCGTGCAAGGGGGCCAGCGCCGCGGTGGCGGTGGCCTCGACCGGGGCGTCCGGCTGGACGTCGAGCGCGATCAATTTTTGCGGGCAGCCGGCATAGACATGGCTGACGCAGTCGCGCAGGGCGGTTGCGAGAGGGGCGTGGGCGATGATCAGTAAACCGGGCATGCAGCGTTAAAAACCGGATATGTTGCAGTGCATGATAGGTCGCGCGAGATCAGGGAGACGGCGACAATTTCACGGATTCGGCGAAAGTTTGCGCCGCCTCGGCCTTGAACGAGGCTGTGGGAGCGAACGCCGTCACCTGGTAGACGTGACTACCCTGGTTGAACAGCAGGACCTGCTCCCGCAGGGCCTTGCCGTCTGGAGACTGGCCGTCGATGCGGAGGTCGAGTGCGTCTGGCAGTCCCTTGGTCGCATTGTCCAGATCGACCGGTGCTGACGACACGACCCTGCCGCGCACGTTGGCAACGGCTGCCTGGTGCAACTGCGCCAGACCCTGCGCTGCACGTTCCGGCGTATCGAACCGGACGTGGGCCAGCGCGAAGGTCATGCCGTCGGCGACGCAGCCAGTCATGCTCATCTCGACGGACTCTCCAGCGAGTTGCACGTCTTGCGCGATCTGTTCGGGCTTGCAGGGATAGGTGAGAAGAATGTTCGCTCCCTTGGGATGCACGTCTCGCCAGTCGAGGGCGGGAGAACAGGCGCAGAGCAGGGCAAGGGCTGTCAGCGGCAGGGCCGACAGGCGAAAAACCCGTGACACCGCTGGAAATCGGACTGTGGATAACATGTTCGCATTATCCCGTTTCCCTCGATTCGAGGTCGTTGTATGGCTGTCACAAACTCGTTTCCCCGTTTGCCGTCGTCGTTTGGGTCTGTCGCAATGGAGAGACAGTGGCGTCGATTCGCCAGCCTGATGGCACTCTTGTTCGCGGGTTTTTTCGCGATGCCGGCATTTGCCGATACTCCTCTCCCTGCGGTGCGCAATCTGGAACAGAGTGCACTGAAGGCAGCCAGCAAAGACCAGCCGCTGATTGTCATGTTCAGCCTGCCGAGCTGCCCCTACTGCGAGAAGCTGCGGCGCACCCAGTATCAGTTTCTCGCAAGGGAGGGGTATGTCGTGCAGCAGATCGAGATCACCGACCGCACGCCGGTGACGGGTTTCGACGGCAAGTCCACCAATGGCGTCCGGCTCGCCAGGCAGTTCGGCATCAAACTGGCGCCGACCGTGCTGTTCTTCGGGCCAGGTGGCAAGGAAATCGGCGAACGCATCACCGGCGCACCGACGGAAGACTTCTACGGTGCTTTCGTCGACCGTGCGCTGAAGGAAAGCGCCGAGGCGCTCAAAACCCAGGGTTCCGCTCGGGTCGCCTGAGCCGGGCCGTCGCAACGTCGCGACAAGACACGCCAGTGAACAAGGGAAATCGCATACCCCAGTGAGTATTGATATACTCGCCCCTGTATATATTGCGTGACCAGGCCTGATCGGGCGGCTATTCTCGGAACAGGCTTGATTTTCCAGGCGAATGCGTACCCTGTCGCGGTGCCTGACCGAGTTCACGCGCGTTTTCCAATCGATTCCTTTCTGGCGGAGCTGGATGATGGCGGACTTTTTGACCCGGCGCTGGGGCGCCGGGTTGTTGACCGGAGTTTGCGTTTACGGCCTAGGCAGCATGACCCTGTTGCGTGCCGAGACCCTCGACTTCCGGCAGGCAGTCGACGTGGCGCTCAAACAGAACCCCGATCTGATGGCGGTGCAGGCGCAAATGGCACAGGCGCGTGCAGGCATTGCGCAGGCCGAGGGCGCCAAGTTGCCCAAGGTCACGGTTTCGGCCGGGGTGACGCGCACCAACGACGCGCTCAACGCCTTCGGCCTCAAGCTGTCGCAGCGGCGGGCGACGTTCAACGACTTCGGGGCCGGCGACTTTCTCAACGCGCTGAATACAGGCGGCAATCCATTGCCGATTGCTCCCGAAAATCTCAACTATCCCGGCTCGGTCAACAACTTCAATACCCGCATCGAGGCGCAGATGCCGCTCTATACCGGCGGCAAGCTGCAGGGTTACATGCAGCAGGCGCGCTCCATGCTGATGGCGGCGCAGTCAGGCGACCAGGCGGCAAAGCAGCAAATCATCTACCACGCGCTGCAGGCCTATGACGGCGTGTACACCGCGCGCGCTTTCAAGGGCGTCGCTGGCAAGGCGCTGGAAGCATCGCAGAGCCAGGTCAAGACGGTGGACAGCCTGTTCAAGCAGGGGGTGGTGATCAAGAGCGATCTGCTCTCCGCGCAGGTACGGCTCGAAGACGTCAAGCTGCAGCAGGACCAGGCGGCCAATATGGAAGCGCAGGCGATGGACGCGCTGCATGTGGTGCTCGGCGTGCCGCTGAACCAGCCCATTGCACTCGGGCCCGAAGTGCTGGTGTCCATGCCGGAAGGCAACCCGAACGCCTGGGTCGGGCAGGCGATGGAGCGCAACCCGCAGATTCAGGCACTGCAGCATCAGATCGCTGCGGCCAACGGCAAGATCGACGTTGCGCGGGCCGATCGCTATCCCCAGGTTGGGGCAATGGCACGGTTCGACACCAACGATCCCAACCTCGGCTTCGAATCGCATGGCTATACCGTAGGAGCCCAGCTCAACTGGACGGTTTTTGACGGCGGCGTGACGCGGAACGCGGTCGATCAGGCCGTGGCGCAGCGCATGGAATTGCAGGCCAAGCTGCAAAGCGCGCAGAACCAGCTCGGCATGCAGGTGCAGGACGCCTACCGCAAGGCCTTGGACGCTTCCAATCAGGTCAAGACGCGCGAACTCGCGGTGACGCAGGCAGAAGAGGCCGCGCGCATCGTCACCCGGCGTTATGCCGACGGCGTTGGCACGCTGGTGGAAGTCCAGGGTGCCCAGGCGCAGCTCGACAAGGCGCGCGCCGATCTCATCATGGCCAAACAGCAGGTCAACATGCAGCGCGCCGCATTGCGGCTGGCCTTGGGCGATCTGACCCTGGACGCGACCCAGCCGGTGAAGCCGGCGCAAGTTGCAGCTGTGCCGCCGGCGCCGGACCAGGCGCAGCAACAAGCGCTCGCGCAGTCGGTCAAGCCGTGATACGGCCACCGGCCTTCTCGTCGCCGCGAGACATGCTGCAGAGGTCCGTCCCTCCCGTTTTGCTGTTTTCCGCTCGATTTTCTTTTGGTGCACCTTCCATGACCACCATGACTCTTCGTCCCCTGCCCGCGCTGCGCCGTGCTTCGTTGGCCTTCTTGCTGTCGGCTGCACTGCTCTCGGCCTGCGGCCACCAGAATGAGACCGCGCAAACGCCGGCAGCGCCGCGTGTCGTCGCCGCGCAAACCCTCAAGCTCGCCTCCAGCGACCAGCAGAGCCTGACCCTGCTTTCGGGCACGGTGATGTCGAGCAACCAGGTGCAGATCGCGTCCCGGCTGATGGGCTATATCCGCACCCTGACGGTGAAGGAGGGCCAGACCGTCAAGGCGGGGCAGTTGCTGTTCCAGGTCGATCCCACCGACATCCAGGGTCAGGTGGCGCAGGCGCGCGCCGGGCTGGCGCAGGCACAGGCCAATCTGGCCAATGCCAAGGTCGACTACGAGCGCTTCGGCAATCTGTACAAGGAACAGGCGATCCCGAAGCAGCAGTGGGACCAGATCCAGCTGCGCTATCAGG
>JAJXTJ010000196.1 GCA_021783895.1 Pseudomonadota bacterium
ACCACCAGAACCATTGCGGCACAACCAAGTAACCAAATGATTCTGTTTGATTTTTAACCGGACACTAGTGAACACATGTATAAGATTACCCCGTACTACGTAAAACAAACCGTAAGGGAATCGTGGAAGGAGGGCTCGGCGAACACTGGGTATCGCTTCAGCATAAAGCAGGGGCGCTTGCTCTAGCCGTTTTAGCTGTAACTCCATTGCAGCGATGAATTCTTCACCGAGACCAGGGTTCTGCAATTCGTACCACTCTTGAGCTTCGCCAATTTCACGCAACGCTCGCGAAGAAAACTTCAGGCGGAACGCCATGAGCCATCTTTAAGGCGTGATTTCACCTGATCCCAGGAATAACCCGCTTCCGGGTCCGCCTCAAATGTTGCTAGGCGTGCATCGAGCTCAGCCTTCAGTTCAGGTGAAATTTCCACGGCCTCAGGAACCGCTGCAACGCTGTCCCAGATAAGCTCAACGAGACGAATACGTTCCTGTACCGGAAGCTCAAGAATGTCGGTGATGGAAATAGTGCCCATGTCGGATATTGTACCCTTTTTTGGAAAGCACGCTAACAAGGACAGGGCCGAGATCGGGCTCGGTATCGGCTAGCCTGCCGTCTAGGTCGAACAGGACTGCTTGCATTATTCGAGTATCCGTCATGGGGTTGATTTTGGATTTTGGGCTGAAAATTTACTCGATAGAAAAATCGTAATTCATGGTTGTTTAACTTTGCGCTCAATGCTTCTAATCGATCCACTCCGGCCTGATGGTCGTGGCATCTTCAATGGCGGCTAACCGATCATCAACCTGTCTGACCGATGGGAGGGATTTTGGAATGCTTTTCATGAGCCAATTGCATCCCATAGGCTAACTGAAGTATTTTCGAAGATGAGAAGATTCTTTGGCGATGCCGATTTGTTAATGTTTGGAACATTGCCCGGGATGCGAGGGCATCTGGACCACGTCCTGAATGTGTATTTCACAGGATACGTGATCAGCAACACTATCCCCCGCTTTCGGCAGTTGGCTGCGGTAGCCTCGAAAAGGCTGTTTCCTGAAAGGCAGGCGGACATTACTAATAATGATTCCGAGTACTGGGATTTGTTCCAACTCGCATGGCTTGCTGTAGCCACACTGCACGATACGGCATATCCCCTGGAAATCCAGCCGGATCTTGTGAGTAAGTGCCGGGATATCACGACGCAATTCAAGGACGTTCTCTCTAACAATGGCAAGGCTCCGGAGCCATTATGCCCAAGCATATCACCCGCAGGTTTGGATGAAATCGCTACAGTGTTTGCGAAGTTGTACGACAACGGTGAGATCTTTTCTGGATTGCTTCGGAACAACAGTACATTTACAAAAGACGGTATTACACGGGTTAATCATGGCGTGGCGAGCGGGCTGCTATTTCGCTCTCTTACCAAGAATGCGAATAAAATGAAAGAAGCTGATCCGCGGCTTGAGATGTATCTAAAATGGGCGGCTGCCGCAATGGCACTCCATTCCCTGAAGATACCCGGTAGTCAATCTGGTGTCACCATATCGCTTGAGCGGGATCCGTTGTCCTACTTGCTTTTGGCCTGCGACGAAATTCAGGTTTGGGATCGCGAGCGCCCGGATGCCAGCAGAAGGAGTTCACCGTTCAAAGGCGCAGATCTGTCCAAGCTTTCTATTACGGAAACATCGATTACGGCCTGCGTAGATTACACGTTACACAATGGCTCTGCTGCAGTCGAAGAGTTCAACATAAAACGCGAGTCAATGGACAAGGCTATTGAGGAGGACAACCAAATACTTGCTAAATACCTCGATGGAAATGGGCTGTCGGTGGCGGTAGATCGACGTGTGCTGCAACCAAAGGAAGATAGACTTGCACCGTTGCGTTTTTAAGGTGATCTGTCACTTGAATAGATGTAGGCTAAGATCAGGAAACCTCTGGTAGAGTATGTGTAGGTTCACTTGCTTTACTGCCTGCTAGTGCTTCGTTCCCGATACAAGATGGCGTTCAGTAACTAACGGGCCCCGGGGTTCGTGAACGACTGCTCTTCGTTCCATTACGGACCACGCTTGCAAAAACAGCAACGGCGGCTATGGCCGAATTGCTGCTCGATGGCTTCCGGAGCTGAAGGTCTCCCTCGGAGGCGTTACCCGCCGTTCAACCGGGAGTGTTTTTTGCTGTTGCTATGGCCGGAGTTGGCACAACTGAGACGCTTGCGCATTTGCAAACCAACACCAATGCAAATTCCAGCGTCATTCACTACGCGCCGGAGATCAACCTCATGACAAATACCCCCATCATTCCTGCTGACAGTGGATCAGGTAGTTGACGCTGGCGTTCGACCCGAGCGAATAAGTCTTGCCGAAAGGGTCGTAGCTCATGCCGGTGATACCGGCGACGCCGAGGCCGACGGCGCGGCAGTAGCCGCCCAGTTCCGACGGCTTGATGAACTTGGCGTAGTCGTGGGTGCCTCTGGGCAGCAGGTTGAGCACATACTCGGCGCCGATCACGGCGAACAAATAGGATTTCGGGTTGCGGTTGAGGGTGGAGAAGAAGACATGGCCGCCGGGTTTGACCAGTTCCGCGCAGGCTCGCACCACGCTGGCCGGGTCGGGCACGTGCTCGAGCATTTCCATGCAGGTGACGATGTCGTAATGGTGCGGCTGCTCCTTGGCCAGTTCTTCCACCGCGATCAGGCGGTAATCGACTTTCTGGCCGCTTTCCAGCAGGTGCAGCCGGGCGACCTTGAGGGCTTTTTCGCCAAGGTCGATGCCGGTAACCTGGGCGCCGCGCGCCGCCATGCTTTCGGCCAGGATGCCGCCGCCGCAGCCGACGTCGAGCACGGTCTTGCCGGCCAGTCCGGCGGCCTGGTCGACATAGTCGAGGCGCAGCGGATTCATGTCATGCAGCGGTTTGAATTCGCTGTTGGGATCCCACCAGCGATGGGCGAGCTGGGCGAATTTGTCCAGTTCCTGCGGGTCTGCGTTCGGTGTGTCGTTCATGTTTTGCTCCGGTTAACCCGAAGGTTAACCTCCACAAAAAAAGTTTTAGTTCCGGCCAGCCTTAAAGGTTACCCTTCACTGAAACTTTTCTGGTTGCTGATTTTTTCGTGCCAGAAGCGGGTTCTGGCATTGAGTTCATGGATGTCGATGGTGGTGAGGCGCCGTTCGTCCAGCACCAGCTTGCCGTTTACCCAGACGTGGCTGACGTTTTCCCGTCCGGCGGCATACACCAGGTGCGAGGCAACATCATAGCATGGCTGGGTTTCCGGAGCGGACAAGTCCACTGCGGTGATGTCCGCCGCCTTGCCGATGGCGAGCGAGCCGGTCAGGCGGTCTATTCCCAGCGCTTTGGCCGCATGGATGGTGCCCATGGCGAGCGCCTGGTGAGCGGGCAGGGCGGCGGCCTGGCGGCTCTGGCCTTTGGCGAGCAGGGCGGCGAGGCGCATTTCCGTGAACATGTCGAGCCGGTTGTTGCTCGCCGCGCTGTCGGTGCCCAGGCCGACGTTGACGGCATGTTCGAGCTTTTCCACTACCGGGCCGATGCCGCTGGCGAGCTTGAGGTTGGAGCTCGGGCAGTGAGCCACGTGGCAGCCGTGCTCGGCGAGCAGGCGAATTTCCCCGGTGTTGAGCTGCACCATGTGTACCGCGATCAGGTTGGGGCCGAGCAGGCCGAGGCGGTGCAGCCGCTCCATCGGCCTCATCTGGTATTGCTTGAGGCTGGCCTCGATCTCGTCGTGGGTTTCGTGCAGGTGGATGTGGATCGGCAGGTCGAGCTGCTCGGCGTAGGTCAATACCTTGGCGAAGGTCTTGTCGCTCACCGTGTAGGGCGCATGGGGGGCGAGCGTGAAGGAGAGCAGCGGCTCGCCGCGAAATTCGTCGCGCACCGCCAGCCCCTTGCTCAGGTAATCGTCGGCATCGGCGGCGTAGGCGGTGGGGAAATCGACCACGATCATGCCGATGGCGGCGCGCATTCCGGCGCTGAGCACCGCTTGTGCAGCCGTTGCGGGGAAGAAATACATGTCGTTGAAGCAGGTGACGCCCCCCCTGAGCATTTCCGCGCAGGCCAGCAGCGTGCCGTCGCGCACGAATTCCGGCGACACGAATTTCGCCTCGGCAGGCCAGATGTGATTGTTGAGCCAGTCCATCAGCGGCAGATCATCCGCCAAGCCGCGCAACAGCGACAAGA
>JAJXTJ010000197.1 GCA_021783895.1 Pseudomonadota bacterium
GGGAGAAGGGGCGAACGTGAAAGGCGCTTGTTTTGATTGGCTCTTGTCATGAATTGCCTGCATCCGGCCAGCCTGATCCTGATCTGGCTGGCCTTTGCTTTTTGCGTTCCCTGGCTGCGACCCGCCGAACTGTCCGCGATCGTTTTCGTGCTTTCCCTGCCGCTGCTGCTACGGCATTCCGCCCAGTACCTCAAATTGCTACGGCGCAGTCGCTGGCTGTTGATTTCCCTGATTCTGGTGTATGCCTTCGTTACACCCGGCGTACCGGCGGTTGCCGCTCTGGGTGCTTACAGCCCCAGCCGGGAGGGCTTGCTATCGGGTGGAATCCAGGCGCTGCGCCTGATTTCGTTTCTAGCTGCTCTGGCACTATTGCTGGCGGCGACTTCACGCGACCGGATATTGGTGGGCCTGTATTTTCTGCTGCGGCCTTTCGCCTTGATCGGGGTGGATATCGATCGGGTTGCGGCGCGCATCTGGCTAACCCTGCACTATGCCGAGCAGGCTGGGCCGCGCCGCTCCGGCGAATGGCGAGAACGATTGCAAGCGGCATTGCATGGCTCAGAGCATGAAATGACTAGCATCAAACTGGAAATCGGGCGTTTATCCTGGTCGGATTACGCGGCATTATTGTGTGCTGTCCTCGTGCTCGGACTGCTGCTGGCGCGGGGATTAACTTGAGGTACCCATGAGAATCGCGCTTGGCGTGGAGTATGACGGCAGCCGTTTCTGTGGCTGGCAGAGCCAGCATTCCGGCTGTGGCGTGCAGGATATCCTGGAGCGTGCGCTTTCCGGCATCGCCGGGAAACCCCTTCGGGTGGTGACGGCGGGGCGCACCGACACCGGCGTGCATGCGTTGCACCAGGTCGTTCATTTCGATACCGACGTGGCCAGACCGGACAGGGCCTGGGTTCGCGGCGTCAATGCCCTGCTGCCAAACAGTGTTGGCGTACTGTGGGCGCGTCCGGTTAGCGATGAGTTCCATGCCCGTTTCAGCGCGGTATCAAGAAATTACCGTTACCTGCTGCTTAACCACCCGGTGCGCCCCGCGCTGCTCTCCGGCAAGGTGGGATGGTTCCACCTGCCCCTGGACGTGGAGGCGATGCGGCAGGGGGCTCAGTTCATTTTGGGCGAGCATGACTTCTCCGCTTTCCGCGCTGCCGAGTGCCAGGCCAAGTCGCCAGTCAAGCACCTACAGAAAATCGGAATTGAAACCAGCGGCGAGTATGTTCTGTTCGATTTTACCGCCAATGCCTTTCTCCACCACATGGTGCGCAATCTGGTCGGTAGCCTGGTCTATGTTGGCAAGGGCAAACATTCGCCGGTGTGGATGCGCGAATTATTGGAAAACCGGGACCGCAGGAACTCCGCGCCCACCTTCGCGCCGGATGGTTTGTACCTGGCGGGCATCGGTTACGATCCGAAGTGGACTATCCCCCACCTTTCGAGAATGCCGAATTTTGAGTTTGTCTAAGCTGCGATTAAACTTCTTTCTTTGCACTGAATTCAAAGCATGACCCGAATCAAGATATGCGGCATCACCCGGAGCGAGGATGCGCTGATTTGCGCCAGGGCAGGCGCTGATGCCATCGGATTGGTGTTCTATCCGCCCAGTCCGCGCTTTGTCATGGCGGCGCAGGCGGTAGCGATAGTCCGTGCCTTGCCGCCTTTCGTCACCACTGTCGGCCTGTTCGTCAACCCTACAGTTGAGCAGGTGGAGGCGGTGTTAAGCGAGGTGCATCTCGACGTGCTGCAATTTCACGGTGACGAACCGCCGGAATTCTGCGCCGGCTTTGGTGTTCCTTACCTAAAGGCAATTCGGGTCAAAGCGGGGGTGGATTTGGTACAATGCGCAATTCGTTATCAGGAAGCCCAAGGCCTGCTGCTGGATGCCTATGTCGAAGGCACGCCTGGCGGCACCGGCCAGTTCTTTGACTGGGAACTGATACCGGCTGGATTGCCGCTGCCGGTGATTTTATCCGGCGGATTGGAGCCTGCCAACGTAGCGGATGCAATCCGACGAGTAAGGCCGTGGGCGGTGGATGTATCGAGCGGCGTAGAGGCGTCAAAAGGAATCAAGGATGCGGCGAAGATCGCCGCTTTCATTCAAGGAGTACGCAGTGCAGATGTATGATTTGCCGGACCAGACCGGCCATTTCGGGCCTTACGGCGGGATTTTTATGGCGGAAACGCTGATGACGGCGGTCGATGAGCTGCACCAGCAATATTTGCGTTATCGCGACGATGCGGAATTCAAGGCCGAATTCGCCTGCGAGCTCAAGCACTATGTCGGTCGCCCGAGCGCGATCTACCATGCCAGGAACTGGACGGAGCGCCTCGGCGGCGCGCAAATCTACCTCAAGCGCGAGGACCTCAACCACACCGGCGCGCACAAGATCAACAACGCCATCGGCCAGGCCCTGCTCGCCCGCCGCATGGGCAAGACGCGGGTCATCGCCGAAACCGGCGCCGGCATGCACGGCGTCGCAACCGCCACCGTGGCGGCGCGCTACGGGCTGGAGTGCGTGGTCTACATGGGCAGCGAGGACATCAAGCGCCAGGCGCCCAACGTCTACCGCATGAAGCTGCTGGGGGCCACCGTGATGCCGGTGGAATCCGGCTCGAAAACCCTCAAGGACGCCTGCAACGAGGCGATCCGCGACTGGGTCACCAACGTCGAAACCACCTTCTACATTTTCGGCACCGCCGCCGGTCCGCACCCTTACCCGATGATGGTGCGCGATTTCCAGTCGGTCATCGGCGAGGAAGCCAGAGTGCAGATGCCGGAGATGACCGGGCGCCAGCCGGACGCGGTGATCGCCTGCGTCGGCGGCGGCTCCAACGCCATCGGCCTGTTCTACCCCTACATCACTGACGAAAGCGTCAAACTGATCGGCGTCGAAGCGGCCGGTCTTGGCCTCGAAACCGGCAAGCATGCGGCGCCCTTGAATGCCGGCAGGCCCGGTGTATTGCACGGCAACCGTGTCTACCTGATGCAGGACGAGAATGGCCAGATCATCGAAACCCATTCCATTTCCGCCGGCCTGGATTACCCCGGCGTTGGCCCCGAGCATTGTTGGCTCAAGGACAGCGGCCGCGCCGAATACGTGGCAGTAACCGACGCCGAGGCGCTGCAGGCCTTCCACGACCTGTGCCGCTTCGAGGGCATCATCCCGGCGCTGGAATCGAGCCATGCCCTGGCCTACGCCGCCAAGCTCGCCCCCACCCTGCCGCACGACAAGATTCTGCTGGTCAACCTGTCGGGTCGCGGCGACAAAGACATGAACACGGTGGCGGAATTGTCGGGAATCAAGTTCTAGGAATGGGAAAATACGAAATCATTATGTATTGGAGTGCAGAGGACGCAGTGTTCATTGCCGAGATACCGGAGCTTCCAGGTTGTATGGCACACGGAGATACGCATGAATCTACGCTGGCGAACGTGAAAGATGCCATGCATTTATGGCTGGATACGGCGCGTGAGTTTGGTGACCCTATTCCAGATCCCCGTGGGCGGCTGATGTACGCATGAGAGCTCATCAGATTCGACTATGTATAATGAACCCATGAGAAGCATCCCTCACGCGATTCAGTATCAGGGTAGCAAGCGCAATTTGGCGCCTGCGATTCTGCGTTATATTTCTGGAAGCGTAGATAAGTTGGTCGAACCCTTTGCAGGTTCTGCCGCGATTAGTGTTGCCGCTGCTGCTCGCGGGATGGCAAAAACTTACTCAATCAATGATCTGAATAAGCCATTGGTCGAGTTGCTACAGCTGATAATTGAGCATCCGCTTGAGACCGCTTCATTTTATGAACGTCTCTGGAACGAGCAGCATGATGATTCCATCTCGCATTATTACAAAGTCCGCGAAGATTTTAATCGCACTCAAGACCCCCGTCTTTTCTTGTATCTGTTGGCGCGGTGCGTGAAAGGTTCGGTGCGGTATAACTCAGATGGCTTGTTTAATCAAAGCCCTGACAAGAGGCGTCATGGCACTCGCCCGAGTACAATGCGCACCAATATTTTTGGTGTTTCAGCTTTGTTAAAAGGAAAGGCGGCCTTTTCCTCTTTGGATTACCGCGACGTTTTGGCCAAAGCAGGAAAAGCTGACCTTGTGTATATGGACCCCCCTTATCAAGGGGTGTGTGGGGAGCGAGATTCACGTTATTTTTCGGGCA
>JAJXTJ010000198.1 GCA_021783895.1 Pseudomonadota bacterium
CTGATCGACAGTGAACACGGTCAGGCTGAGCAGAATAAAAACGGCGATCAGCCCCGTCATGAGGACATTAAGATGTTTCATGGACGCACCTCCCGTTCGCGGCTGCGGAAGGCTTCGCGCGAGCGCTCCATGCTATCCGTCGAGGGCGCAAGCGCTGGCGCAGGTGTCTCAGACGGCTTTGCTGGAGGTGCATCAGCCAGGAATGTCGAACTGGCCCCCGCACTCTGGATCAGCTTGTCCAGCGGCAGATAGAGCAAATTATTGCCGCCCTTCTGATCCACCAGCACCTTGCTGGAATTGCTCATCATTTGCTGGACCGTATCCAGGTACATACGGTCGCGCGTCACTTTTGGCGCCTTGCTATATTCCACCAGAATTTGCTTGAAGCGGCTGGCATCACCCTCGGCATTGGCGATCACGCGCTGCTTGTAGCCAAGCGACTCCTCCAGCAGGCGTGATGCACCGCCGCGCGCTCGCGGAATCACGTCGTTAGCGTAGGCCTGGCCTTCGTTCTTGGCGCGCTCCTTGTCCTGCCCTGCCTTCACCGCATCGTCGAACGCCGCCTGCACTTGCTCCGGCGGCTGGGCATTCTGCATCGTCACATTGCTGATGCTGATGCCGGTCTTGTAGCGGTCGAGTATCTCCTGCATCAGCTTGGCTGCGCGCGCTGCGACCTCGGATCGCCCTTCATACAGCACATAATCCATTTGGCTCTTGCCCACTATTTCGCGAATGGCCGTTTCCGCTACCTGGCGCACCGCATCGTCCGGCGAACGGTTATTGAACAGATAATCCTCCGGGTTCTTCAGAATATACTGCACGGCGAACTGGATATCGATGATATTTTCGTCGTCGGTCAACATTAGCGACTCTTTCAGTATCTTGCTCTTGCGGTTGCCGCGGTAACCACCATACGCCGCGGTGAGTGCCGGTGAATGCACCACCTCGGCGGTCTCAATCGGGTAGGGAAAATGCCAGCGTGGACCCGGTTGCGTGGTTTCGACAAATTTGCCGAAACGCAGCACTACGCCGCGTTCGCCGGCATTGACGATGTAAAATCCGCTACCCAGCCAGATCAATATCACCAGCATCGGAATAAGTCCCAGCCCGGCAGCCATCTTGCCGCCAGACATGGGGCTACCGCTGGTCGGGCCGCTGCTGCCGCCCTTGCCGCCGAACAGCGTAGTCAGCTTCTGGTTGAAGCGGCGCCACAATTCATCGAGGTCAGGTGGCCCACCGCTGTTTTTTTTGCCCCAATCGGGATCATTCCATGCCATATTGTTTTTTCCAAAAGTCTGATTCGTTAGGTCAATCCTGCGCCGGCAGAGAATGCAGGTGGGTTAGGCGCGGCTTTTTGTGCCGTAACCCAACCTGCATTCAGCGGCTTCAGCCTGGTGCTGGCGGCTATATTCCGCCAGCGCTTCTCTCAGCAGGTCAAAGCCCTCGCCGGTGCGCGCACTGACCCAAATGCGGCCAATTCTACCATACTCATCCCGCTCGAGACCGGGCGCCAACCCGTTGACATCGATTTTATTCAGCACCATCAGCTGAGGAATGTGATCGGCGCCGATCTCCGTCAGAACCTTGTTCACCTCTTCGATTTGCTGTTCACGGCTGGAACTGGAGGCATCCACCACATGCAGCAGCAGATCGGCGGCCACCGCCTCTTCCAGGGTGGCGCGAAAAGCCGCCACCAGGGTATGCGGCAAATGCTTGATGAAGCCGACCGTGTCGGACAGCACCACGGAGCCGCCGCCGGCGACGAAAAATTTGCGGCTGGTGGTGTCGAGGGTGGCGAACAGCTGATCCGCCACGTAAGCCTTGGCATGGGTGAGACGGTTGAACAAAGTGGATTTGCCGGCGTTGGTATAGCCGACGATGGACACCGACAGCACGTTGGCGCGAACTCTGGCGCGGCGCTGCACGCCACGCTGGCGGCCCAGCTTGACGATTTTTTCCTTGAGCAACTTGACCCGCTTGCCGAGCAGACGGCGGTCTGTTTCGAGCTGAGTCTCGCCCGGCCCGCGCAGACCAATACCCCCCTTCTGACGTTCAAGGTGGGTCCAGCCGCGCACCAATCTGGTCGCCAGATGTTCCAGCTGCGCCAGCTCCACTTGCAGCTTACCCTCGTGGCTTTGGGCGCGCTGCGCGAAAATGTCGAGTATCAGGCTAGTGCGGTCGATCACGCGGCAGTCCAGCCGCCGCTCCAGATTGCGCTGCTGCGCAGGGGAAAGTTCGTGGTTGAAAATCACCAGATTGGCTTCGTTGACCACCACCGCCTCGGCGATTTCGTCCGCCTTGCCGGAACCGGCGAACAGCGCCGCATCGGGCCTGGAACGTTTCCCCCGGACGAGGCCCAGAATAGCGACGCCAGCACTTTCGGCAAGGCGCTGCAGCTCTTCCAGACTTTCTTCGTAATCCGCGTTGCCAAAATCCAGGCTGACCAATACGGCAGCGTCACCGCTACCCGGGCGTTCAATCATTTAAGAGTTCGAATCCTCTGCGTGAGGCTCAAAGGACATGTTCACGGGACGCACCGGCACGACCGTAGAAATCGCGTGTTTATAGACCATCTGGGTAATCGTGTTTTTCAGCAGCACGACGTACTGGTCGAAAGACTCGATCTGCCCCTGAAGCTTGATACCGTTTACCAGATAGATGGAAACGGGAACATGCTCTTTACGCAAGGCATTTAAAAACGGGTCTTGTAATAGCTGCCCTTTCGCGCTCATGATTTCTCCAATATGTTGTTATGGTTGATTTTGTATGGCTACTTTATTTTTCAAAAGGCTGACCAGCTACATCCACTGCATATATTACTATATGGGAAAATCAGCGCATTTCAAGATGGCGACCCGCTTATATTTCTGGGCGGCTAAAATAATCGCCCTGCCTCCAGTCCGCCCCAGTGTGGAGTCGTTCATTCTTCCGGCCAGTAATCGGTAGCAATACCATCACCCAAATCGGCTTCGATCAGGCGGCGCCGCACTTCAAGCAATTGTTCGATCAGCCTGGGCTCCCGCTTTTCATAACCTTCCGCATCGGCGACACGGCTAACCACTACACCGAGCAGTTCGGTGATCGCGTTGCCAATCGAATTCTGGCTGATTGTAACGATCAGCTTGCCTTCGTCATTGCGATAGATGAGTTGCTTGAAAGCAGGCTGCCAGCGTATGGCATTGGCGTATTTTGCATCAACGATGCAGAGGTCGCGCACCTTCTTCGCCGTCTTCAGTAAATCATTGTTGAACAACAGCACGCTTTCGACCTCATCAGGGTAATAGGCGTCCGACGGCATCGGTGCGTTGCGAGTGGAAACCTGCGAGAAGAAGGTACGGTAGAAATCGATAAACCCCTTCAGTACCTCATCGTACTCTTTCCAGAAACGCACCTCTTTCAGGGCCGCCGCGCCTCCCTGTATCTCCCAGCTGGGCAGGCCCTGCGGGTAACCTGTCAGCTCGATGCAGGCATCGGCTTCGCTGGCGGGCTTGAGAATTTCCAGGTCCAGCGCCCTGTCGAAAAACTCGTGATAGACCTCCCGCATATAGGCCTGAAACAGGCTGTGCTGACCGCCATCGGTCAGATTGGGGTTTTTCAGATCGGCCAGCTTGGCGTTGCGCAGTTCCTCCTTGGAAAAAACAATGAAATGGTTATGCAACATGCGGATGCTGGGCACGCCCGGCGAGGTCAGCGGCCAGGTAGCATCCAGACTCGCCTCGCCCGCCAGGATCAGCGCCTCATCCGGGTCGGGATATTGCTCCAGCATGTAGTCGATGATGACCTGATTCATCCGATTCCACACATGCTTCACCTTGTCCGGCACCTGGGTACGGCGCACCGGCCGCCCCAGCGGATTGAGGATGCATTGCGAGGTGTTGTAAATAATCGAGGTATCGAACTCGTTGCTGTGCCCCAGGGCCTTGCGGTAGAGCAACAGATTTTCATCGTTCATCAACAGCCCGTTGTTGTGCATCAGGTCGTTGAGATTTTCGGTGCTGTTGAAAAATTCGTTGCTCATCATCCCCTCCGGCACTTCCAGGGGAATGGGGCGAAAAGAGGTGGATATTTCGCGGGGGCCGGTTTGAGTAATACGGGGTCCAATTTCAGGTGTCGTCAGGGGTGAGAAGGTCAGGGTGAGGCGTTTATTCGTGAGGGCTAAAAAGG
>JAJXTJ010000199.1 GCA_021783895.1 Pseudomonadota bacterium
TCATGGCATACCACAGCTCGTGCACCAGGCGCGCCTCGAATTGCAACGGCGCACCGGCGCGGGTGCAGTAGGCTTGTTCCAGCAACGCGACGAACTGGGGATAGGAATCCGGCAGGCCGGTTCCCTGCCGAGCCATGTCGTCGAACAGGCCGAGCAATTCCCGGCTGACATGCCACAAATCGGCGTCGGCAAACCACTTCCGTTCGCGCAGGGCCTGGTAAAGCAGGGCGGCACGGCAGCTGTCGGGGAGAATTTCGCGGTCGATGAGAACCTCTGCGGCCCATTCCGTCAGGGTGGTCATGCGCGGCAGTAGCAGGGAAGGAACTCCCGCCGCCTCGCACAGCGCCTCGCCCATCAAATCGACGGCATGGAAATTCGGCAGCAGTATCACCAGGCCGGTCAGCCTGGGCAGCCGAGCCTGTTCCAGCGCGACGATTTCCCGCGCGGCGATGCGCAGCAAATCGGGAACGGGAACAATGTCAACCGGAAATTTCCGCATATAATGAATGGGCAGGTGTCCGAAAATACCGGAAACAATTAAGAACAACCTGATTTTATCCCGAAACTGTGTGGCATAATCAACGCATTTACCCAACAATTCCCCTTGCCGGATTTTTTTGGTTAGGATAAAGTTCAAAAATAGATTTCATATCCAGCCCATAAACTGGCAACGCGTCTGTCACAACAAAAAAGCAAACACACATAGTCAAACTGTCGCAGCGCTTCACCCTCTTTTCCGTTGATTCTCTTTGAACTGGAGCAAAAACCTCATGAGCGAGCATATTCATTACGTCACCGACGACACCTTCGAGCAGGAAGTCCTGCAATCTCCGTTGCCCGTGCTGGTTGACTACTGGGCAGACTGGTGCGGCCCGTGCAAGATGATCGCTCCGGTTCTTGACGAAGTGGCGCAGGAATACGCCGGACGCCTCAAGGTCGCCAAGCTCAACATCGACGAAAATCAGGCCACGCCGCCAAAATTCGGCATCCGCGGCATTCCCACCCTGATGATTTTCAAGAATGGCAACATCGAAGCCACCAAAGTCGGCGCCCTGTCCAAGTCCCAATTGACCGCATTTATTGACAGCAATATCTAAAGCCGATAACCTTGCGCCTGACTGCCCGTTCCTCGGGCTCAGGCGCAAGCTTCTTCCCGCCGCACTCTGAAATCCCAGATCCACCTTGCTCTACCTTTGATCCACCTTTTCTACTGATTCATCCTACCCTACCGCCATGCGCTTATCCGATTTAAAACACCTCCCCGTCACCGAACTGGTCGAAATGGCAATCGCCAATGAGATTGAAGGCGCAAGCCGCCTGCGCAAGCAGGATCTGATCTTCGCCCTACTGAAGAATCAGGCCAAGAAAGGCGAAAGCATTTTCGGCGAAGGCACGCTGGAAGTCCTGCCGGATGGTTTCGGCTTCCTCCGTTCACCCGACACTTCCTATCTGGCCGGACCGGACGATATTTACGTCAGTCCCTCGCAGATTCGTCGCTTCAACCTGCACACCGGCGATTCGATTGAAGGTGAGATCCGCACCCCCAAGGAGGGCGAGCGCTATTTCGCGCTGGTCAAGGTAGACAATGTCAACGGCGAACCGCCGGAGAATTCCAAGCACAAGATCCTGTTCGAAAACCTGACGCCGCTGTTTCCGAATCAGCCGATGATCCTGGAACGCGACATCAGGGCGGAAGAGAACATCACCGGCCGCGTCATCGACATGGTCGCGCCGATCGGCAAGGGCCAGCGCGGCCTGCTGGTGGCCTCGCCGAAGTCCGGCAAGACCGTGATGCTGCAGCATATCGCCCACTCCATAGCGGCCAATCACCCGGAATGCTACCTGATCGTGCTGCTGATCGACGAGCGTCCGGAAGAAGTGACGGAAATGCAGCGCTCGGTGCGCGGCGAAGTGGTTTCTTCCACCTTCGACGAACCCGCCACGCGCCACGTCCAGGTCGCCGAAATGGTGCTGGAAAAAGCCAAGCGCCTGGTCGAACACAAGAAGGATGTGGTGATTCTGCTCGACTCGATCACCCGCCTGGCGCGCGCCTACAACACCGTGGTGCCGGCCTCCGGCAAGGTGCTCACCGGCGGCGTGGACGCCAACGCCCTGCAGCGGCCGAAGCGTTTCTTCGGTGCGGCGCGCAACATTGAGGAAGGCGGCTCGCTAACCATCATCGCCACCGCGCTGGTGGATACCGGTTCGCGCATGGACGACGTGATCTACGAGGAATTCAAGGGTACCGGCAACATGGAAATCCACATGGATCGCAAGATGGCCGAAAAGCGCCTGTATCCGGCGATCAACGTCAACCGCTCCGGCACCCGCAAGGAAGAACTGCTGATCAAACCCGACATCCTGCAAAAAATCTGGGTACTGCGCAAACTGCTCTATCCGATGGATGATCTGGAGGCGACGGAGTTTCTGATCGACAAGATCAAGGCAACCAAGAACAACGCGGACTTTTTCGATTCCATGCGCCGGTGATAGCTCGGACTTGATAAAGCCCATTTTTTAGAGGATAATCCCTCTTTTTCAAGAATTCGGCCCTAAAAAAAGCCGCCAGATTCCCAAGGATTTAAGCCATGAAACCGGAAATTCATCCCGACTACAACGAAATCGAAGTAACTTGCAGTTGCGGCGCCAAGTTCAAGACCCGCTCCACCATGAACAGGGCGCTGGGCATCGAAGTCTGCTCGATGTGCCACCCGTTCTACACCGGCAAGCAAAAGACCATCGATACCGCCGGCCGCGTCGAGAAATTCCGCCAGAAATACGGCATGAAGTAAAATCTTTGACGCTACGCAGCGATATTAAAGGCAGCTTGAGGCTGTCTTTTTTGTTTATGCCGGTATCTCGCCGAAGAAACCGTAGGAACACCGCTCGCGGTGCGAACCGCCAATGCCAGATTCGGCCCGGCAAGCGGGCCCCTACGAAATCAATCGCCTGACAGGTACGGCTTCAGCCGTACCTACAGGGGCATATTGGACTAAATGGGCAATATGACAGCACCTTACAACGGTTGAATCGCCGCCGACCCAATCCAACATTCCATGAGCCAACCCACAGACATTAACTATTTCAGCAGCCGTTCAGCCTTATTCCTGCTTGCCGCGCTCTGCCTTGCCTGGATACTGCCCGGCCTGATCGGCCATCAGCCCTGGAAACCAGATGAAGCCTACAGCTTCGGGCTGATTTACCATATTTTCCAAAGCGGCAACTGGATCGTACCGACTCTGGGTGGCGAACCTTTCATGGAGAAGCCGCCGCTGTATTACATCACTGCGGCGTTGTTCGGGAAAACCTTCTCCTTCGCGCTGCCTCTGCATGACGCAGCGCGCCTGGCCACCGGCTTTTTCATGGCGACCGCGCTGCTGCTCACCGGGTTGACCGGCAGAGAACTGTGGGGCAAGGGCCATGGCCGCCTCACCGTACTCATCCTGATTGGCTGCCTGGGACTGCTGATCCTTGGCCATGAAATGATCACCGACACCGCGTTGCTGGCCGGTTTCGCCATCGCCATCTACGGCCTGGCTCTGAGCCGCAGAAGATTCGCGCTGGCAGGTTTCTGGCTTGGCACGGGGACCGGAATCGGCTTCATGTCCAAAGGCCTGATCGCACCTGGGATCATTGGGCTGACGGCCCTGCTGTTGCCGCTCGTATTCCGCCACTGGCGCAGCCGGGATTACGCGCTGTGCCTTGCAATCGCATTCTTCGCAGCGGCACCATGGCTGACCGTTTGGCCGACCCTGCTTTATCTGCGCTCGCCGGAACTGTTCAGGGAATGGTTCTGGATCAACAACCTGGGGCGATTCCTGGGATTTGCCAAACTCGGCCCCGGCAATGATCACTGGTATTATTTCAGAACACTGCCCTGGTTCGCCTGGCCAGCCCTGCCGATTGCGCTGTGGACGTTGTGGCAGGGACGACGCACCGTCTTCAGGCAAGCCGAGGTTCAGCTTGTGCTCACCGCCTTCCTGGTGATGCTGGGAGTATTCAGCCTGGCTTCCGACGCGCGCGATCTCTACGCCCTGCCGATGCTGCTGCCCCTCTCGTTGCTGGCCGCACCAGGCGTCAATACTTTACGCCGTGGCGCGGCCAGCGCGCTGAACTGGTTCAGCATCATGACCTTCGGCTTTATCGCCGAAGTGTTCTTGTTGT
>JAJXTJ010000200.1 GCA_021783895.1 Pseudomonadota bacterium
GCTGGAAGTGGTGAGGAGGGTGGGCCAACTTGGGAAAGCGCAAAAACTGACCCCTACGCCGCCACCCGCCGCGCCATCGTCCGAGCCGCCGCAGCTATTGGGGAGAAGATGTGATGACAACTGAACGCGAGCAATTTGAGGCGTGGCTCTTGAACGAGCAAGGATTGTCCTGCACATGGAACGAGGCGCGCAATTGCTACCAGGATTTTCTGGCGCATCTAGCGTGGGTGTCATGGCGATCCGCCCGCGCTCCGTTGCTGAACGAACTTGCCGACCTCCGCGCCATGAAAGATCAATACGCTGAATCGCTGAAGGTGCAATCGGCTCTATTGCATGAATTGCACGGAAAGGTGCATGAGCTTCAAGCTAAGATCGCACAACACGAAATCAACGAAGCTCTCTACGCTTCCGATGCCCGGCGTATACGTCAGATCATAGGCATCCCTGCTGATGAGAACGAATTGTTCGAGGACGTGCAAGCCAAGATCGCGGAACTGAAGAAAGATCCGTCTGCCAACTGCCCTCGTTGCGGGATGGCTAACAGGATTGCCGGGATGAGGTCCAAATGAACGGACATCAAAGCATCGACTTTCTCCGCGACTACGGAACGCTCGACGGCGAATACCTGGAGCGCCTGTGGCGAGAGATTGGCCGGCTACGCACCATCGAAGCGGCAGCCCTGAATCTGATCAACGTGAAAGGTCGGTATCACTCGGAAATTGCGATGAAGCGACTGATGGAGGTGTGCGGGAAATGAGCACTCGAACATTGACGTCCTCCCCGGCATGAATGCCGGGGATTCCTACTGCGCTCAGGCGTGGCATTGAGCCGCCTCCTGAGTCGCTTCGGTGGGTTCCTGCTTCACGGAACGGCCTGACTGCGCCAATTCTCCACAGGCTAACACGGCATGCCCTGCCGCTAAAACGTTGATAGCGCCGACCAGATCGGCGTTATTCTCATAGCCGCAATCCATGCACGCGAACTTGGCTTGTGTCGGGCGATTATCTGCCGACACATGGCCGCAGGCCGGACACGTCCGGCTGGTGTTGCGTGCGGGAACTGCCAGCACGTCGCCGCCCAGCCATGCCTGCTTGTATTCCAGTTGCCGCCTGAACTCGAACCATCCTTGATCGAGGATGGACTTATTCAGGCCAGATTTGGCCTTGACGTTACGCCCTGGCGTATCGCTGCTGCCTGCTGCGGACTTGGACATGTTCCGTACCTGCAAGTCCTCGATGCACACAATCGCGTGGTTTTTGCTGATTGTGGTCGTGGTCTTGTGCAGGAAATCCTTGCGGACATTGGCGATGCGGGTGTGAATCTTCTGGACGCGGGCTTTCGCCTTTTTCCAGTTGCTGCTGAACTTCGTCTTGCGAGACATGGCACGCTGGTAGCGTGCAAGCTTTTGCTGGTGCTTCCTGAAGGTGTTGAGCGGTTCAATGTGGCTACCATCGGACAGCGTAGCAAAGCGGGTGATGCCCACGTCAATGCCGACGATACTGGTGGCCGGATGCACCGATTGCTCTACCTCGCGTTCGGTCTGGATCGACACAAACCACTTGCCGCCGTTGGCCGACACGGTGATGTTCTTGGCTACACCGAGAATATCCCGGCTGTTGCGATAGCGAATCCAGCCGAGTTTAGGCAGGAAGACGCGGCTGTTAGCCTGGTCGATCTTGAATTGTTTTTGGTCTGGATAGCGGAAGCTGTCGCCCATGCCTTTTTTCTTGAACCGTGGGAAATCCGCACGTTTGGCAAAGAAATTTTTGTAGGCACGTTCAAGGTCTTTGAGTGCGTGCTGCAAGGGATGTACCGGGGCATCTGACAGCCATCCCGTTTCGGGGCTGTTACGCCAGCCAGTGAGCAATTTGGCCATGGCGACATAGCCGATGAATTTTTCGCCAGCCTCGTGATTTTCCTTTTGGATCGCCAGCGCCTTGTTGAATACAAAACGGCATGACCCAGCGAAGCGACGCATGGAGCGGGCTTGTTCACCATTGGGCTGCAACTCGAATTTGAATGCTTGCAAGCGTTTCATGGCTGAATTATACTTGGTCTATGGAAAATAACAACGAAATTCGACATGGCAGGCATTGTATTTTCAAGATGCACGTCCATTTGGTCTTTGTGGCGAAATATCGCCGCAAGGTATTTGACGGCGATGCCATAGACCGGATGCGCCGGATGTTCGGCAAGGTGTGCGAAGACATGGAAGCGTCCCTTGTGGAAATGGACGGGGAAGACAACCATGTGCATCTGCTGGTGGAGTATCCGCCCAAGCTGGCGGTGTCTGTTTTGGTGAATAGCCTGAAAGGTGTGTCCAGCCGGTTGTTGCGCAAGGAAAGGCCGGACTTGCGGAAACGGTATTGGAAGAATGTTTTGTGGTCGCCATCGTATTTTGCTGGCTCTTGTGGTGGTGCGCCGATTGGAATAATTAAGCAGTACATTGAACAGCAGGAAACGCCTCACTAGGAAACAACCCAAAGGCAAGGATGCCTACGGCATCCGCGCTATCCTTCCTCCCCCTGAACGGGGAGGTTTGCCGCGCATCCCGATCACAGGGATGTTAAACAGAGGCGAGATACCCTATAGCGGCGGAATCCGTATTCTTGCTCAGCGCCACCATAGCGAGACGCTGAATCTGACGGTGAAGTAACCGCATGCCCTCCACCTTCCTCACTCCCGACGAAATAGCCGACCTGACCGATCTACAAATGCCGGCCTATCAGGTGAAGTGGCTGGATCGGAACGGCTACCCGTTTGACGTTTCGGCTGCCGGAAGGCCAAAGGTGCTACGCGCCTACGTTGAAAAACGTCACGGCGTTGCATCCGCCTCGAGAATGGGGGAAAGTGAGCCTGATTTTTCGAGGTGGGAGCGATGATGGTCGGGCGCAGAAAGGTGGCATCACGCTTGCCGCCGAGGCTCTATGAGTCAAAGGGGAAGCGGAAGACCAGCTATTACACAGTCACCAGGGCGAACAAGTACGTCGGGCTAGGCTCAGACCTGATCGCGGCAAAGAAGCGCCTGGCGGAGCTTGAGGGCGAGCCGCTGACGGTCGATACCGTGGCCGGATTGATCGATGAGTACCTGGCCGAAGTCGAGCGCATGGTGGCGCAGGGCAAGCGCGCACCGCGCACTCTGGCGGATCGCAGGGTCGAGGCGATCAATCTCAAGGCCGCTTTTGGCAAGATGCGCCCCGACGCTGTCGATCCCAAGCATATCTGGCACTATCTGCACAAAGCGAGAGGCATCGACGCGCCCGTCCGGGCGAACCGTGAGATAACCTTCCTCCAGGGCGTATTCAAGTGGGCGCGCGGCCAGGGGATCGTCAGGGATAACCCGTGCGTCGGCGTCGAGCGCAACGAGGAATCGCCGCGGGAGCGGCTGGTATCCGATGCCGAGCTAGCGGATTTCGTCAAGCTGGCTCGGGACGATGGCGATGTCAGCACCCGAGCGGCGCTGGCCGTCTATATCGCATTCCTGACCGGGAAGGCCCAGGGGCAGGTATTGCGGCTCTCGCGCCGGCAGATTACCGCGGACGGCATTGAGTTTGCTGCCCGGAAAGGTGGTGCACGCGTCCTCGTCACATGGTCCGATGAGCTGCGCGCTGCGGTGAATGAATCGCTTGCGATGCCGGCGAAGATTGAACCTATGTGGATCGTCCATACCCAGGAAGGCGGACCCTACACGTCAGACGGCTTTAAGAAGGGCTGGCAGGTATTGATGGGTAAGTGGGTCGCCCGGGGCGGCGAGCGCTTCACGTTCCACGATTTGAGGGCCAAATCGACGACAACGCTGATCGAGGCCGGCAGGAAAGCGAGCGAACTGACCGGGCACAAGCTCGAATCGACGGTGGCGAAAGTCTATGACCGAAGGCATATCCGGAAGGCCGCGCCGGTCAGGTGATCTTAGGAAATGGCCGTTTTATCTTAGGAAACGCAGTGGTCACTAACCGGTAAGCTTTTGATTTGTTGGCGGAGTGGACGGGACTCGAACCCGCGACCCCCGGCGTGACAGGCCGGGATGCGATTGAACATGATCAAACACTTACCGTATTATTTTCCTAAGATGGGCATGCCCGCAAGGCCTGTAAATACGCGGGTCGGCCAATTGATCTTAGGAAATTTTCAGCTCATTTTACGGTCATCAATCG
>JAJXTJ010000201.1 GCA_021783895.1 Pseudomonadota bacterium
CGGTTTGCTGCTGGCAGCGCCCGCCGAGGGCAGCGCGTGAGCACCGAAACCGGCTTCCTGGATGCCATGCACGCCGCTGGCTTGTCGCCGGTGAAATTCGAGCTGGTGGCAGATGGCCGGCTGCGGCGCTTCCGCATCGAGGGAGACAAGGCTGGCAGCCGGAACGGCTGGTGCGTCCTGCACGCTGCCCCTGTCGCGCATGGTGCCTTCGGAAGCTGGAGGACGGGCGAATCGCACACCTGGCGGGCTGAGGCGGACAAGACCATGAGCCAAGCCGAGCGCGCTGAATTGCGCCGCCAGTTCGAAGCCATGCGCCGGCAGCGCGCCGAAGAGGAGGGGCGTGTCCGGGGGGAAGCCCGGAGCAAGGCCGCCCGTTTATGGGATATGGCCAAGCCTGCGGAGGCCGCTCACCCCTACCTGGTGCGCAAAGGCGTAAAGGCTTGGGGAGTCCGTCAACTGAGGGAAAGCCTGGTGATCCCTGCGCGGGATGCGCACGGCCAGCTGCATACCCTGCAATTCATTGGCCGGGATGGTGACAAGCGCTTCCTCAGCGGTGGCCGGATACAGGCCTGCTACTGCGCCATCGGCAGGCCTGCCGACACCCTGCTGCTGGCCGAAGGCTACGCCACCGCTGCCACCCTCTATGAGGCGACCGGCTACGCCACCGCCTGTGCATTCAACGCCGGCAACCTGGCGCCTGTGGCGCGCGCCCTGCGCGCCAAATTCCCGAGCCTGCGCATCATCGTGTGCGCTGACAACGATACCCAGACCCCCGGAAACCCCGGACTTACAAACGCCTGGGAGGCCGCCCGCGCTGTGCATGGCTGGGTGGCATTCCCCACCTTCAGCGAAAGCCCCCAATGACCAAGAAAAGTGACTTCAACGACCTGGCCAATGAGGCCGGCGCCGAGGCGGTGCGTAAATCAGTGGAGGCGGCCAAACCAGCGGCGCCCTTGCATACGTCTGCACCGCCATCCGTGGCGGCAGACGATGGCAAGCGCTGGGATGAGCCGCTGCCATTCAACCAAATCGAAACCCCTGAGCTGCCGCCCGAGTTGCTGCCCGGCGTGTTTGGTGAGTATGCGGATGCCTTATCCGAGGCGCTGCAGACGCCGCCGACAATGGCCGTGCTGTTCACCCTGGCGGTGCTGTCCCTGGCGCTGCAGCGAAAGTTCAAGGTCTCGCCATTCGGGGATGACTATGCCGAACCTGTCTGCATCTGGGCGGTGATCCTGGCCGATTCTGGTGAGCGCAAGAGCGCGCTTATCCAGCGGCTTCTCAAGCCGGTGCTGCTGAAGGAAGCGAAGCTGTCCGACCAGATGCGCCCCGAGATCGTCGAGCGCGACACGCTGCGCAAGATCAGCCAGCGCCGTGCCGAGAAGCTGCAGGCCGACGCGGCGAAAGAGGATAGCGCGGTGCGGCGCGGCGAGATCGTGCGAGAAATCACCGAACTGGCCGAGCAGACGCCGGAGGAATTGCGGCCGCCACGATTTTTCACGGGTGATGTTACGCCGGAGCGGCTGCAGTCGATGCTGGTCGAGCACGACGGCCGCATGGCGGTGATGAGCGATGAGGGCGGCATATTCGCCGTGTTGGCGGGTCTGTACTCGGGCGGCGAGTCCGTTGTGGACGTGGCGCTGCAGGCCTACAGCGGCTCGCCTGTGCGGGTGGATCGCGGCAGCCGCACGGCGGTGATCGACCGGCCGGCGCTGACCTTCGGGCTGGGGATGCAGCCAGGGCTGCTGCAGGACATGGCGCCGGCCGCGAAGCGCAAGTTCCGCAGCTCGGGCACCTTCGCCCGTTTCTTTTTTGGGCTGCCTGGCAGTCGCATTGGCAAGCGTGACATGGGGCAGCGCGTCACCATCGCGACCGACCTGGAGGGCCGTTACCGTGGCGAGGTGCTGCGGCTGCTGGAGCTTGAGCCGCGCGCCGATGTGGCGGATGGCGAGGATGACGAACACACGCTGCTGTTATCCGATGCGGCACGCGATCTGTGGGTGACATTTGCCCAGAAGATCGAGAACGAGCAGGCCGAAGGCGGGCCGCTTGAATCGATGCGCGACTGGTGCGCAAAGCTGCCAGGCGGTGCGCTGCGGGTGGCTGGCTTGTTGCACGTTGCAGGACACGGCAAGGCGTTGGAAGCGATCAGCGCGGAAACCATGAAGCGCGCTGTCGGACTGTGTCTGCGGCTCATACGCCACGCTCAGGCCGTGTTCGACCTGATCGGTGCCGATCCTGCCACCGACGATGCGCGGCTGTGCTGGCGCTGGATCGAGCGGCGCGGCGAGCCCGAGTTCCTGCGCTCGGAACTGCACCGCGTCCACCATACCCGGTTCGACAAGATCGATCGGCTGATCGCCGCGCTGGAAACACTCAAGACGCGCAACCTGATCGCTGGGCCCTACAAGGGCACTGCCACAGGTGGCCGGCCGCCGATCTATTACCAGGTCAACCCGCTTGCCATGAAGGGGGCGAAATGATGATGACTTTCGTACCTTCTTTACCTGATTCCCTAGAAGGTTTTTATAAGGATTTTCTTTCTTTCCTTGTGAATCAAGGCGCTCAAGGCTCAGGCATCACCAAGACAGGAATAAAGGGAATAAAGGGAGGAAAGCACCTTTCGCACCTTCTTTCCCTTTATTCCTGCCTAGCGTATGGCTGGCGAGTGTGTATCCACCTCACCACCTGCAGCGGGTCCTTCCCCTCGCCCACTAGCGCGGCACGAAACGACCGCGTTTTTCGGGTAGTGGCTGGGTGTCGGTGGTGTTGACTGTGCGGTTGACGTTCTTGTCATCGATTGCAGGAAGGTTGGTTGACGCGTGCCTGGTGCGATCGCTTAACAGGTCAACAGTAGCCGAGCAGGCTTGTCGTCTGAGGGCGGGGGCTCATGGTTCACGGGTCCTTCCCAGCCCATCTACACACGGCGCGAAACGACCCCGGAAATTCGCCAGTTCTGTGATGTGCAGGGGGGTGTGTAAGTGGGGCAGCAGTCATTCAACAGTGAAAGGAGCAACAACGATGGAAGCAATTGAAAAGCTTGGCGTGCGGGTATCCAACCCGGAGCAGGACATTACCCTTGATGGAAAGGCGTTCGCCGACCTGGTGCTGTTCGAGTACCTGCGCACAGAGAACCTGAGGCGCTGCACTGCGGCGCTCGCCCTCGAGATGATCCCGGATGGCGAGAGCGAGCGCCTGGCCGATCTGCAGGTGCAGCTGCAGGCCATGGTCAACGCCTCATCGGGGGTGCTGCAGGAGCATCTGCGCATAGCCCATGCCCAGGGGCTGCGCTTCGAGATCGTGCCGACGCCGGGCGAGCTGCATTAATTCCTGGTCGCGGCATCACGCCACCCCGCGCCAGTCTTGGCACTGGATGAAATCAATCGATAAAAGCTTCATTTAGTGCCGTGACGTGGGATGCCTGTGCCCGCGATTATTCCAACACGTTCGAACCCGAGTGGTCCGATGCACGACACCAGTTCAATAGCTTCGCGCTTGCCGGTGCTGTACCGAGTTCACCGAGGTGGGAGCGCGCCCAAGGGCGCGTCTGGTCAGAACTGAAGCCAGCTCCCCGGAGCTGTTTCTAGTTTGCCTGGGCGCGCCCTTTTTCTTGCGCGGCCTGGCTTGAATGGAGGGCCGAACATGCCCGAATTCTTCATCCGTGAAATCGAGTTGCGCGCCGCGGATGCGGACGGCGACCTGATTCCGTGTGTGCTATCGACCGAGCAACCGGTTGACCGTGGCGGATATGACGAGGTGCTTTCTCACCAGTCCGGCGAGGTTGACCTGTCGCGCGCGCCGCTTCCCGTTGTCGTGCAGCATGACCATACCCAGCTCAATGTTGGCGTCGTCGAGCAGGTGCGCATCGAGGGCGGCAAGCTGAAAGGCTTGGCGCGCTTCGGCTCCAGCACACAGGCACGGGAAATCCTGGCGGACGTGAAGGCTGGAATCATCCGCAGCCTGAGCGTCGGCTATCAGCTTCTCAAAACCGTATCTGAAACCGGCCGCACCGTGCGCTTCGCATGGATGCCCTACGAGGTCAGCGTGGTCAGTGTGCCCGCCGATCCGAACGCCGGTTTCTATCGCTCCCTGACTCATTCCCCGAAAGGAAAAATCATGACTGATATCACTATCACCGAAAACGACCCTGCCA
>JAJXTJ010000202.1 GCA_021783895.1 Pseudomonadota bacterium
TCCAGTTCGCCTCGGGGCGACGGTATTCGCTTACCGGGTGCAAGACCCCGAGCGCTATGGCGTGGTGGAATTCGATCAGGCCGGCCAGGCTCTTTCCATCGAGGAAAAACCCCTCAAGCCGAAATCCCGCTATGCGGTGACCGGGCTGTATTTCTATGACAATCGCGTGGTGGAAATGGCGCGGTCGCTCAAGCCCTCTCCCCGAGGCGAACTGGAGATTACCGACGTCAATAGGCTATACCTGAGCCAGGGGCGGCTGGAAGTGGCGGTCATGGGCCGCGGCATGGCCTGGCTCGATACCGGCACGCACGAATCCCTCCTCGAGGCATCCCAGTTCATCGAGACGATAGAAAAGCGCCAAGGCCTCAAGATCGCCTGCCCGGAAGAGATCGCTTACCGCATGGGCTACATTTCAGCCGCGCAACTGGAAGCGCTGGCCATGCCATTGAGCAAAAATGGCTATGGGCGGTATTTGCAGGGGTTGCTGCAGGAACGGTTATTCTGATGAAGGTGATTCGGAGCGCCGTTCCTGATGTATTGATCCTCGAACCCAAAGTGTATGGCGACGAGCGCGGCTTTTTTTTCGAGAGCTACAATGAGAAAGTCCTGGCCGAGGTGGCGGGGATTGCCGCGCATTTCGTCCAGGATAATCATTCCCGTTCGGCAAAAAATGTGCTGCGCGGATTGCATTATCAGATCAAGCAGCCGCAGGGCAAGCTGGTGCGGGTAATCGCGGGCGAGGTGTTCGACGTGGCAGTGGATATCCGCAAGAATTCGCCCACCTTCGGGCAATGGGCCGGATTCAATCTGTCAGCGGAAAACAAGCGTATGGCGTGGATTCCGCCGGGTTTCGCCCACGGCTTTCTGGTCTTGTCCGACTACGCAGAGGTCTTGTATAAGACCTCTGACTACTGGGTGCCTGAGCACGAGCGTTGCATCCAATGGAACGACATTGATCTGGCAGTGGATTGGCCGTTACAGGGTGAGCCGGTGCTATCCGCCAAGGATCGGGCGGGTGCCTCACTTCGCGCGGCCGAGTTATTCATGGGCAGCCCCTAAGTGAAAAAAATTCTATTGGTCGGCAAGAACGGCCAAGTCGGGTGGGAGCTCCAGAGAGCCCTGGCCACCTTGGGCGACGTGGTCGCCGTCGACCGCCAGGGCATGGATCTGGCCAACCCGGATTCGATTCGCGGGGCCATCAGAGCGATTCGACCGGATTTGATCGTCAACGCCGCCGCTTATACCGCTGTCGACAAGGCGGAGAGCGAGCCCGAACTGGCCATGGCGATCAATGGCGTCGCGCCCGGCATCATGGCGGAAGAGGCCAAACGGCTTGGCGCCGCCATGGTTCACTATTCCACCGATTATGTGTTCGACGGCACCAAACCCTCGCCCTATACCGAAGAGGATTTACCCAACCCGCTCAGCGTTTATGGCAAAACCAAGCTCGCCGGCGAGCAGGCGATACAGGCGGCGGGCATTCCCCATCTGATTTTCCGCACCAGCTGGGTATATGGCCTGCGCGGCAGGAACTTCCTGCTCACCATCCTGCGCCTGGCAAAGGAGCGGGACGAATTGAAGATCGTGGACGACCAGATCGGTGCGCCCACCTGGAGCCGCATGGTCGCGGAAGCGACATCACAAATTCTAGCGCGAAGTATTTTGCCCCTCACTCCTCACTCCTCACTCCTCGCCCAATACGTTGGCATTTACAACCTGACGGCAGCCAGCCGGACTTCCTGGTACGGCTTTGCCAAGGCCATTCTTGATTCTATGACAATCCAAAGCGCGAACCCCTCACTCCTCTCTCCTCACCCCTCACCGAATTTGATTCCTATTACTACGTTCGAATATCCCTTGCCGGCCCCAAGACCCCAGAATTCCATGATGTCTTCCGCCAAGCTCAACCGGATATTTGGCGTGGCGCTGCCCGCTTGGGATGCTTCCTTAACGCTTTGTATGGATGAATGACGTATGGACACTATTGCTATCGTCGGGCTGGGTTATGTGGGGCTGCCTCTCGCCGTCGAGTTCGGAAAAAAATTCAAGACGATCGGATTCGACCTTTCGTCCGAGAAGATTGACAGCTATAAACGATATATCGATCCGGCCGGCGAAATTTCCGGGGATGATCTGCGCGCGGCGAGCAATCTGACCGTCACGACAGATCCCGCTGTTTTATCGGAAGCACGCTTCATCATCATCGCCGTCCCCACTCCGGTGAACCAGGCGCATCAGCCCGATTTCGGCCCCCTGATCGCGGCGAGCAGTACTGTCGGGCGCCACATGCAAAACGGCGCAACGGTCATTTACGAATCGACGGTTTATCCGGGAGCGACGGAAGAAATCTGCATTCCCCTGCTGGAACAACATTCGGGGTTAAAGTGGAAAAAGGGGTTCCATGTCGGGTACTCGCCGGAACGCATCAATCCCGGCGACAAGGTGCATGGCCTGACCAAGGTCGTCAAGGTGGTATCCGGGGATACCCCGGAGGCAGCAGAAAAAGTTGCGGTGCTGTACGAATCCATCGTCACCGCAGGTGTGCACCGCGCATCCAGCATCAAGGTGGCCGAGGCCGCGAAGGTGATAGAAAACACCCAGCGCGATTTGAACATTGCCTTGATGAACGAGCTCGCCATTATTTTTAATAAGATCGGCATAGACACGCTGGAAGTCCTGGAAACGGCGGGCACCAAATGGAATTTTTTGCCGTTTCGCCCCGGCTTGGTGGGCGGCCACTGCATTGGCGTAGACCCCTATTATTTGACCTACAAGGCCGACATGCTGGGTTATCAACCCCAAGTCATTCTGGCGGGCAGGCGCATCAACGACGGCATGGGCAAGTTCGTGGCCGAGCAGACGATCAAGCAGATGATCGCCAATGACAACCAGATCAAAGGCGCGAAAGTCAATGTGCTTGGACTGACCTTTAAGGAAAACTGCCCCGATCTGCGCAACTCCAAGGTATATGATTTGATCCGTGAGCTTGAGAGTTACGGAGTGAATGTTTTCGTCCACGACCCGGTCGCCGACCAGGCCGAGGCCCTTGCCGAATATGGCGTTATGCTAACGCGCTGGGAAGATCTTCCGGCTGCGGATGCGGTTGTAGTGGCGGTGGCTCACCAGGGATTTTTGTCGTTGCCTTTGCGTGATTACTTGGCGATTGCAAAGAAAAAAGCTTGTTTCATCGACGTCAAATCGCAATTCGATGCCAATGTTCTTAACGGTATGGGATTCTCGGTATGGCGACTGTGAAATGTAATTTGGTTGTCTCGAGAATTTTGTCATGCTGATGCCCGTCCTTCTCTCGGGGTGGAGCCGGCACTCGTTTGTGGCCGATTTCTCGCGAGTCGCATCCCAAACCATTCATGAAGCTTACTGACGGGCAGAGCTTTTCTAGGTTAAAGGCTTCGGGGATGCTCATGGCGAATAAATATTGCATTTAGAAAGACAGTCTTTTAATATGCAGCAATGATAAGCCGCCGAATCTTTCCAAATATCGAAAAAGCGTTGGTTCAATTCCCTGCTGTCGCTCTTTTGGGGCCTCGACAGGCAGGTAAAACCACGCTGGCGCGTTGTGTTGGATCAAGCCACGTAAATAGCCTGTATCTGGATCTCGAGAGGCCTTCTGATCTGGCCAAGTTGGCTGATCCGGAGTTATTTTTGTCTCGCCACGCGGATCAACTTGTTGTGCTTGATGAGATTCAGCGGCAGCCTGACTTGTTTCCCGTTTTGCGCGCGTTGATCGATGAAAACCGCCGTCCTGGACGATTTCTGTTGTTGGGTTCGGCTTCGCCGCAGTTGTTAAGGCAGACTTCAGAATCCTTGGCAGGTCGAATTTCTTTTCATGAGTTGGCACCTTTCGATGTCAGCGAAATCAAGCCAAAAAAAGCGGACATTGGCGTGTTCTGGCTGCGTGGCGGGTATCCGTTAAGTTGGTTGGCTGAATCGGATGAGGCATCTCTCGCGTGGCGTGAGTCTTTCATCATCACGCACTTGGAACTCGATATACCCGCTTTCGGCATCCGGATTCCAGGCCCGACGTTGCATCGCTTCTGGCGGATGCTTGCTCATCTGCATGGGCAGATGTGGAATGCATCGCGACTTGCTTCTGGTTTCGGTGTTTCGGC
>JAJXTJ010000203.1 GCA_021783895.1 Pseudomonadota bacterium
CAGCCAGAAAAAAGCCGTTGCCGACCTGAATCCAGGTACCCGTGTCGCCCTGCGCGACGGCGAAGGCTTCATGCTGGCGGTGCTGACCATCAGTGATATCTGGCAGGAAGGTGACACTTGGCATCTTGGCGGCGCGGTGGCGGGCGTGGCCCTGCCGCCGCATCCGGATTTTGCCGGTCTGCGCGCCACGCCGACCGAGCTGCGCGCACTGTTCGGCCGCCGTGGCTGGCGCCGTGTGATCGCCTGGCAGGCACGCCAGCCGATGCACCGTGCGCAGTTCGAGTTCTGCCTGAAAAGCGCAATCGCAAACGAAGCCAACCTGCTGCTGCATCCGCAGGTAGGCGGGGATATTACCGACGCGCCCGCTTATTTCGGCCTGGTTCGCAGCTTTCTCGCCATTCGTGAGCGTTTTCCGGCCGCCACCACCCAGTTATCACTGCTGCCGGCCCCGCCGCGTGAAGCCAGCGCCCGCGCACTGCTGTTGCGTGCCATCGTCGCGCGTAACCATGGCTGCAGTCTTCTGATTGCCGGCGGCGAACACCAGCCCGACGGCAACTGCCGGCGCGGGGCTGACCTCACCCAAACACATGCCGATTTACCGGTGGCCGATCTGGCCGAGAAAATCGGTGTTCAACTCATTGCCTACCCACGCATGGTCTACGTAGAGGATCGTGCCGAGCATCTGCCGGAATCCGAAGCGCCCAGCGGATCGCGCCTGCTTACGCTGAGCGGAGAGGAATTCCAGCGCCGCATGCAGGTCGGGTTGAAGATACCTGACTGGTATAGCTTTCCCGAAGTGCTTGCCGAATTGCACCGGCAGAGCCCACCGCGTGAGCGCCAGGGTTTTACGGTGTTTTTCACCGGCCTGTCCGGCGCGGGGAAATCCACCCTGGCGCGTGCGCTGGCGGCGCGCCTGATGGAAATGGGTGGCCGCTCGGTGACCCTGCTGGATGGTGACATCGTGCGCCGCCACCTGTCATCCGAATTGGGCTTTTCCAAGGCCCATCGCGATATCAACGTGCGGCGCATTGGTTTTGTGGCGAGCGAAATCACCAAGAATCGCGGTATTGCCATCTGCGCACCGATCGCGCCATACCAGCAGACGCGCCGCGCCGTGCGCGCCATGATCGAGGCGGTTGGCGGCTTTGTTGAAATCCACGTCGCGACTCCCATTGCAACCTGTGAATCGCGCGACCGCAAAGGCCTCTACGCCAAGGCGCGCGCGGGGCTGATCCCTGAATTCACTGGGGTGTCGGATCCTTACGAAGTGCCCGAGAAACCTGAGCTTGCCATCGACACCACCAGCCTGGGGATAGACGAAGCCGTGCAACAGGTCTTGCTGAAACTTGAACTGGAAGGTTATCTGCGTTAATTCTTGCCCTTTTTCAGGGCGTTGAGCGCGTGCTGGCTTGGCGTGAAATCCTTCTGGATCGAAAGCGATTTCTGGTACGCCGCCTCGGCTTCCCTGGGCTTGGCCTGCTCCTGGTAAACGATCCCAAGATGGTAATAAAACTGCGCCGAAGGGAGCAGCTGGGTGGCTTTGTTCAGTGCTTTTTCCGCCTCGGCGTAACGAGCCTGAGCACGATACACCCACCCCAGGGTGTCATGAAAATCCGCAACCTGTGGAGCCAGTTCAACCGCCTTGCGTGCCCACTGCTCGGCGCTCGCAAGATTGGTGCGGCTGTCAGCCGCCATCCAGGCAAGGTTGTTGTAGGCCAGTGCGAGTTTTGGATTCGACGCAATGGCGCGCTTGTAGGCTGACTCGGCTTCCCGTTGTTGCCCCAGGCCCTGCAATGCCATTCCCATTTTCAGATGGGCGATGTCGTATTTGGGGGTCAGCTTGACGGCCTGTTGATAGGCAGCCAGTGCTTGTTTCATGTCGCCCTTGCCCAGGTACACATCGCCCGTACCCATCAGCGCAGGGACGAAGTCGGGCTGGATTTTCAGTGCTTTCTGGAATGTGGACAGCGCGGCATCGGACTTGTTTTGTTCGACCAGCAAAGTCGCCAGCGCCTGCAGGGAGATCGGATTGTTGGCAGACAGGTCTGCCGCTTTCCGCAGCGATGCTTCCGCCTCACTGGTTTGCTTCAGGCCCCACAGCACCATGCCCATGCCATGATAGGCGCCTGCGTGCTGAGGATTCAGCTTGATTACCTTGCGGTAATAGGGCAGCGAGGCCTCAGGTCGTTTCAGGCCGTTTGCATAAAGGTCTGCAAGATCGAGGTTGAACAGAAGATTGTCTGGCGACAAATCGAGCGCCTTTTTAAAGGCCTGCTCCGCCTTGGCGTAGAATTTGTCGTTGTAGTAAAACCGCCCCATCGAGTCATAAGGCTGCCCGCTCTGGGGTGCGACCTTCACCGCTTTCTGCAGCCAGGACCAGGCCTCTCCCATTTGTTTTTTTTGCGCTGCAATATCGGCCAGGCCTATCAGGGGCAATGGGGAAGCAGGATCGAGTTTCATCGCTTCCTTGAAGGCCGTTTCTGCCGCTGCCAAGTCCTTGCGCAAGAAAGCCGACATTCCGTCCTCGTAGCGTCGTACCCCGGGGTTGTCAGCCGGAGACGAAAGTTTGGGCATGCCTTGCGGGCTCATGAGCAGGGCAAACGCCTGGCCGGATAAACAGCTTGTGACGATCAGAATCGAGAAAAAGCGATGCACAGACATATCAACCTCATGGATCACCAAATAAAAAAACCCCGCCAAACGTGGCGGGGTTTAATTGTGTTACGAGTTACGTAATTGCACCAGCCTCAGGCCACCTTGCGACGGCGGACCAGACCCAGGCCGGCAAGACCCAGGCCGACAAGTGCGAGGCTGGCCGGCTCCGGTACGGTGCCGGGATCCGGGGCGCCCACACCGGCGCTGCCAAATGCGAAGATGTAGGTGATGGGGGTGCCAGTAGCGGGGTCGCGGCTGTTTTGGCCATAGGCATATACCCCGGCTGCCACGGCCAGACGTGCGGCATCAGCGGCGGCTTCGGTAGGCGCAGCACCGTAGTAGATGGTGAAGCTGCGTACGGTGTCGTCACCTTCCGTCAAGATGTCATCTGCACCGAGCAGGGCGCCAAAGCCAAAGTCAAAACGCGCGCCATGATCGCTCGGACCGCAATCGACAAAGCTGGCACCCACGGGTGCACAGGCAGCGCGCGAACTGGTGGCGAACAGCGGGTTGGCGACCTCGAAACCATCGTCGCTCGTGGTCAGCAGATTGGCCGCGCCACCACGCTGGATGGTGATGTATTCCGAAAACGCCGTGGGCTCGGTATCGAAGTCCATCAGTCGGGTGTAGCGCAGGTCGGTTGCGCCGCTGCCGAGATCGACGCCGCTGAGGTTCTTGATCGTCACGTCAACCTGATAGAGGTAGGTCGATGCGCTTGTGTGGAAATTATGCGTGACTTCGAGCACGGGGGCGCCGGAAGCATTGGCAATGGTGCGCACCGTGGTGGCAAAGCCGTTACCCGATGCATCAACGCCCATTGTCGCAGCTCCGCCGCTCAGGTTGGATAAACCGTTACCGTCATAACCCGTGATGCCGAGGCTGGCCACGGCGACGCCCCAGCCTTCGCACAGGCAACCAGGATAGGTCGCCTCGTAGCCGGAGGTGCCGTTGACAAACAGGCCGCGCACGCCGGTGCCGCCTACCGTGCCCGAGCCCGGGCTGGTGAAGCTGGGGCCATAAATGGTGGAACTGCCGCCCACGTTGAGTGCGCCGGTGTCTTTTACGCCCAAGGCGACGGTGCCATTGCTGATGATGCCGGCCGCCTGCGCGCCGGAGGCCATGAACACCAAGCTGCAAGCTGCCGCCAGTGGAACCAATGCGAATGAATTGATCCTCATGATGATTCTCCAAAGTTATTTAAGATGTTTTTGCCTCGCCTGCGACGATGGATAGTGCGCAAAGGCAGCAATCCGGTCGAAGTTAATCAGGGAAAAGCATGGAGCGTGCCAAATTGGCGTTCAGCTTGTTTATTGTTTATAAAACAACTTGTTATATGTTTCGTATGCGATTGAATGCGGTGGGCTTGTTTATCAAGTGTAAAGAAACTCGACGTCAGGTAGCTTGTTTCAAGACTGACGACAAAGCCCACAAACAGCGCGCGAGCCTCAGGCATGCCTCGGGTGGTGCTGTT
>JAJXTJ010000204.1 GCA_021783895.1 Pseudomonadota bacterium
TGAACCAGAGGGATTTGCGTTGCTCCCAGTTGGGAGCCTTGTTAATGCTGTCCGGGGTTCTGTCCAGGCCGTAAAAACCCAGTATGCGATCGAAGGCGCGCAGCAGCTGTTTTCGTAGCGCCGGGTTTTGGCGGAACTCGGCGATCTGTGCGGCGTCCAGCGTGGGTGCGGTAGGGTTGGCGCCGCTGAGGCTGGTCAGTGGAAAAAGCCACTGGATGAAATTGTGGGTGTATTCCAGCCATTCGTCGTCGTGCGCCAGAATGGCGTCGAATGTCCTGCCGTGATCGTCCGGCGCGGTGCCAAGAAAGAAATCGAGCAGGGGGCGCGGTGCAATCATCAGAGCGGTTCTCAGCCGCCGGTCAGTGACATGAAGCGGATTACCTGGCCCGGCTTCTCATTGAAATCGTGGCGCTGGGGCTTGAGTTCGATGGCGGCGCGGATTGCTGTAGCCAGTTCCTCGTCGGTAGCGCCGGCACGCAGCAAGGGGCGCAATGCCAGGCTTTCGTCCTGGCCGAGGCACATGTACAGGGTGCCATCGACCGATAGCCGGACACGGTTGCAGGTGTCGCAGAAATGTTGCGACATCGGGGTGATGAAGCCGACGGTGAAGGCGCCATCCGGGGATTGCAGGTAACGCGCCGGGCCGCCGCCGGCCATGACGCCGTCGATCAGTCCGAAGCGCTGCTGCAAGCGCGCCTTGACAGGCTGAAGGTCGAGATATTGCGCGTTCCTGCCGGTTTCGCCCATCGGCATGGCTTCGATCATGCGCAGGGTGAAGTCGTGCTGGATGCAGAACGCCACCATGTCGTCGATTTCGTCGTCGTTCACGCCTGCCATGACAACCATGTTGATCTTGATTGGGGCAAAGCCGGCTTCCTTTGCGGCCATCAATCCCGCCAGGACCTGATCGAGGCAATCTTGCCGCACGATCCGGCTGAAGCGTTCCGGGTTGAGGGAATCCAGGCTGACATTGAGGCGGGATATTTTCGCTTTTTTGAGCGCCATCGCATGCTTGGCAAGCTGGGTGGCATTGGTGCTGAGGGAGAGATCCTTGACGCCATCGAGGGCGCTCAGGCGGCGCGCCAAGTCAGGCAGGTTGCGGCGCAACAGGGGCTCGCCGCCGGTCAGCCGGATCTTGCTGACTCCGAGGCGGGCAAAGGCGCCGATCACGCGTTCGATTTCGTCAAAGCTGAGCCATAGTTCGGGTTCCTCGAAACCTTTGTAACCTTCCGGGATACAATAGGTGCAGCGCAGGTCGCAACGGTCGGTGACCGACAGGCGCAGATACTCGACGTGTCTGCCGAAACGGTCCTGCAAGATGGGTTCGCTGTCCATGGGCTTTCTGAAGATGATAAACACGATTCAAGGCGATATCCTCATCCTATTTCTATCGCGAAGCAATAGGCGGATAGTAGTACTCCCTTGGAACTATGCTGAATAAAGTGGAAATGAGTAATGAAACTGGCAAATAAAACTGACTTTTCAAGTGATTGCAGGCAATGCCCGCGATTGGCGGGATTCCTGGAGCAGGTGCGTGGCGATCATCCCGATTATTACGCCAGGCCGGTGCCGCCATTCGGCGCAGAGTGTCCACATTTGCTGATCGTCGGTCTGGCGCCGGGGATGCATGGAGCCAACCGAACCGGCAGGCCGTTTACCGGGGATTTTGCAGGCATATTGTTGTACCGGACACTGCACAAGTATGGCTTTGCCAGCGCACCGGATTCGGTCAGCGTGGAGGATGGACTGGAGTTGATCGACTGCCGCATCACTAATGCGGTCAAGTGCCTGCCGCCGCAAAACAAGCCGGAACCGGCTGAAATCAGGCAATGCAACGGCTATCTCTGCGGCGAAATCGCCAGTCTTGGCGAGGGGGCCGCGATCATGGCGCTGGGCACGGTCGCGCACCAGGCGGTGCTGCGAGCGCTGGGGCTCAAACTCAAGGATTATTCCTTCGGCCATGGCGGGGTGCACGCGCTTCCCAGGGGAATGACCCTTTACGACAGCTATCATTGCAGCCGTTATAATACCCAGACCCGGCGCCTGACTGCGGAAATGTTCGAGTCCGTGTTCGCCAATATCCGCAACAACCTTGTTCGGCCCTGACTGATTTGTTCGACCCCAGACATTTTATTGCTAATCTGCCCCATCTTCCGGGGGTGTACCGCATGCTTAACGCAGGCGGAGAGGTGATCTACGTCGGCAAGGCGCGCGACCTCAAGAAACGGGTTTCCTCCTATTTTCAGAAAACCACGCTGGCGCCGCGTACCGGGCTGATGGTGTCGCAGATCGCCCAGATCGAGACCACAGTCACGCGCACCGAAAGCGAGGCGCTGCTGCTGGAAAACAACCTGATCAAGGCGCTGGTCCCGCGCTACAACATCCTGTTCCGCGACGACAAGTCCTATCCCTACATCATGCTGAGCTGCCACCGCTACCCCCGGCTGGGGTATTTTCGCGGCACGCCCGACAAGAAGAACCGGTATTTCGGGCCGTTCCCCAATGCCGGCGCGGTTCGGGAGAGCATGCAGATGCTGCAGAAAGTGTTCCGGTTGCGCACCTGCGCTGACAACGTTTTCAACAACCGTACCCGTCCTTGCCTGCTCTACCAGATCAAACGCTGCACCGCGCCTTGCGTCGGCTTGATCGGGGATGAAGGCTATCAACAGGATGTGAAGGAGGCCGGGCTGTTCCTGGAAGGCAAGGAGCAGCAGGTGCTGGAGCGCCTGGAAGCGGCCATGCAGGCTGCGGCGGCGACGCAGCGCTACGAGGAGGCGGCAGTGCTGCGCGATCAGGTCATGGCCCTGCGCACGATCCAGGAAAAGCAGTTCGTCAGCGGCGAAAGCGGCCTGGATGCCGACGTGGTTGCCTGCATTGCGGAGGAGGGCGTGGTTTGCGTCAATCTGGTGATGATCCGGGGAGGCAGGCATTTGGGCGACAAAGTATTCTTCCCCAAAAATGCCGATGATTGCGATGCGGTTACCGCGTTGGAGGCTTTTCTGGCGCAGCACTATATCGGTCGCTCCGTGCCGCCCCTGATCATCGTCAGCGAAAAGCTGGATGACGCCATGCTGTCTGTGCTCCTGACCGAGCAAGCCAAACGCAAAGTTCAGATCAGCGCCAACCCCATCGGCGAGCGGCGGGTGTGGCTGAGGATGGCGCTGGAAAATGCGCGGCTCGCCATCGCGCTGCGGCTCAGCCAGCAATCCAGCCAGGAGGCAAGGCTACAAGCGCTGATCCAGGCGCTGGACCTGCCGGAGGGGACGAAGCGCATCGAGTGCTTCGACATCAGCCATACCATGGGGGAAGCGACGGTGGCGTCATGCGTGGTGTACGACAACTATGCCATGCAGAACGGCGAGTACCGGCGCTACAATATTACCGGCATCACGCCGGGGGACGATTATGCCGCCATGCGCGACGCACTGACGCGCCGCTACCGCAAGATTGCGGCAGGCGAGGGCAGTATGCCGGACCTGATCCTGATCGACGGCGGCAAGGGGCAACTGGTGGTGGCCGAGGAGGTGATGGCCGAGGTGGGCTTGAGCGATGTCCGCCTGATCGGCGTGGCTAAGGGGGTGGAACGCAAGGTGGGTCTGGAGCAGCTGATTTTTCCGTGCGGCGAAAAGGCGCTACAATTGCCTGCGGACCATATCGGGCTGCATTTGATCCAGCAGATCCGTGATGAGGCGCACCGCTTCGCCATCACCGGGCACCGAGCCCGGCGCGGCAAGTCTCGCCTGCATTCGTCGCTGGAGGATATCGGCGGCGTAGGGGCAAAACGGCGGCAGAAATTGCTGGCTCGTTTCGGTGGCTTGAAAGGCGTGCAAGCCGCTAGCGTGGATGAATTGGCCCAGGTTGAGGGGATTAGCCAGATGCTGGCGGAAAAAATTTACCAGGGACTTCACTAGTGCCATTAAACATACCCAACCTGCTGACCTGGCTGCGTATCCTGCTGATTCCGGTGTTTGCGGCTGTGTTCTACCTGCCGGCCACATGGCTGCATCCGCAATGGGTCAACCTCACCGCGACATCGATTTTTGCCGTGGCGGCCGTGACCGACTGGCTCGACGGTTACCTGGCGCGCGCACTGAAGCAAACTTCCGCTTTTGGTGCTTTTC
>JAJXTJ010000205.1 GCA_021783895.1 Pseudomonadota bacterium
GGGTGATGCACAGCGTCCTGCGCATTACCTTGCCATTCCCCCCGCACTGTTCGCGAAAGTAATCAAAGGACTGGGTTCTTCTGGTCTGGCCGATCAGGCGCGCGTCATCGTCGAAAAGCCGTTCGGACGCGATCTGGCCTCGGCGCGGGAACTCAACCGTATTGCGCTGTCGGTGTTTGCGGAGGACGCGATCTTCCGCATCGACCACTATCTCGGGAAAGAGGCGATCATGAATATCCTCTATTTCCGCTTCGCCAATTCGTTTCTCGAACCGATCTGGAACCGTAACCACGTGGCCAGCGTGCAGATCACCCTGGCCGAGGATTTCGGTGTAAAAGACCGCGGAAAGTTTTACGAAAGCGCCGGTTGCCTGCGTGACGTCATCCAGAACCATATGTTCCAGATTGCCGCGTTGCTGGCCATGGAGCCACCGGCTTATCAGGGCTATGGTGCTGTGCATAGCGAGAAAGCCAAGGTGTTCCAGGCAATGCGCCCGCTGCAGCCGGACGACGTAGTGCGCGGTCAATACGCCGGATACCGCAAAGAGCCGGGCGTGGCGAAAGACTCGGACGTCGAGACATTTTGCGCGATGCGGCTGTATATCGATTCGTGGCGCTGGGAGGGCGTACCGTGGTATCTGCGTTCCGGCAAATGCCTGGCTAACACCGGGGCCGAGGTTCTGGTGGAGTTGAAGCCGCCACCGCAAAAGCTGTTCGACGATTCTGCACCGGCAGATGGGCGCGCCAATTATCTGCGTTTCCGGCTCTCTCCCAACGCCGCAGTCGCCCTTGCTGCGCGCGTCAAGCGTGCCGGCAAAGAGTTCGTCGGCGACCAGCGCGAGCTCTACCTGCTGGATGAACAACCAGGGGCGGAAACACCATACGAGAGATTGTTGACTGATGCCATGGCCGGTGATGGCGCGCTGTTCACCCGCGAGGAAGCGGTGGAAGCCGCCTGGGCGGTGGTCGACCCGGTCCTTGAAACGCACCACCCGGCGCACGCCTATAAGCCGGGCAGCTGGGGTCCGAAACAGGCTGACGCGTTGATTGCGGCAGACGGAATCTGGCACAACCCGAGGTTTGCTGATGCTACTTCCGATTGAAGATTATGCCCTGATTGGCGACTGCCACACGGCGGCTCTGGTCGGCCGCGATGGATCCATCGACTGGCTGTGCTTTCCGAGATTTGATTCGGGGGCTTGTTTTGCTGCACTGTTGGGCGAGCCTGAACACGGACGCTGGCTGATCGCGCCAGCCGCAGAAGTGCGTAATATCCGGCGCAAATACCGCCCCGGCACACTGATTCTGGAAACCGATTTCGAGACTGAGGCAGGCGCTGTGCGGATCATTGACTTCATGTCGCTCTCGGAAGAGCGTTGGGATGTCCTGCGTATCGTTGAAGGTTTGCGTGGGCGAGTAGCCATGCACATGGAGCTCATCATCCGCTTCGATTACGGTTCCATCATGCCTTGGGTGCAGCGGTCGGGCGATGCGCTGCTGGCGACCGCGGGGCCGGACCGGCTGGAATTGCGCAGCGCAGTCGCCGTCCACGGCGAAAACATGAAAACCATGGCCGAGTTTCACGTGAGCAAGGGCGAGCGGAAAAGCTTTGTCCTCAATTATCGTCCTTCTCATGAAGCGGCTCAGCCGGCCATCGACCCGGAACAGGAACTGCTGGAAACCGAGAACGAGTGGCGTAAATGGTCCGAACGCTGCACCTACCAGGGACGCTGGCGCGACGCCGTCATGCGCTCGTTGATTACACTCAAGGCGCTGACCTATGCGCCCACCGGAGGAATCGTTGCAGCGCCCACAACGTCTTTGCCGGAGCAGCATGGTGGCGTGCGCAACTGGGACTACCGTTACTGCTGGCTGCGTGATGCCACATTCTCGTTGAACGCGCTGCTGCTCGCCGGTTACCACGGAGAAGCGGTGGCCTGGCGCGAGTGGTTGCTGCGCGCCATAGCGGGTAGCCCCGAAGGTCTGCAAATACTCTACAGCGTGACGGGCGAGCGGCGTCTGGAAGAATACGAGGTGGGCTGGCTGCCCGGCTACGGGGGTGCGGCGCCTGTGCGGCTGGGCAATGCGGCATCGAAGCAGTTCCAGCTCGATGTCTACGGCGAAGTCATGGACACATTGCATCTGGCGCGTACCGTCGGCCTGGAACCGGAGCCGGCCGCCTGGCGAGTACAAGTCGCTTTGCTCCAATTTCTGGAGTCGAACTGGCAGCAGCCGGATAACGGTATATGGGAAATGCGCGGGCCGCAGCGCCATTACACCCACTCCAAAGTGATGGCATGGGTGGCTTTCGATCGGGCGGTCAAGGATATCGAGGCCTTCGGGCTTGACGGCCCGGTCGAGCGTTGGCGGCAGGTACGCGATGCGATTCACGCGCAGGTTTGTTCGGAGGGCTACGATGCGCAGCGCAACACATTCGTGCAGTTCTACGGTGCGAAGCAACTTGATGCAAGCCTGCTGTTGATTCCGCAAATGGGTTTTCTGCCACCGGACGATCCGCGCGTGCGGGGTACGATAGAGGCCATCCAGCGCGACCTGGTGGTCGATGGGTTGGCATTGCGTTATGAGACCGATGCGGAGGTAGATGCCCTGCCGTCCGGAGAAGGCGCGTTTTTGCCTTGTTCATTCTGGCTGGCTGGCAGTCTTGCCCTGATTGGACGGCGCGAAGAAGCTGAAGCCTTGTTCGAGCGCCTGCTTGGCTTGAGTAACGATGTTGGATTGCTGGCCGAAGAATACGATACTCGCGGACGCTGCATGCTGGGTAATTTTCCGCAGGCGCTGACGCACACGGTCTTGATCAATACGGCCTATCTGCTGTCTATTCCAGAAGAACAGGCCAAACGCGCGAGCGAAGCAGGCGAACGGCCAGCCGCTGTGGCCAAAACGCCATGAAGCCACTAGTGGGGAGGAATGTGAAGATACTTGTTGTCGACGTCGGCGGTTCGCACGTCAAGTGCATCGCCAGCGGGCAAACGAAGCCCGTCAAATTCAAATCCGGGCCGAAGCTGACCCCGGACCGGATGGTGCGAAAAGTTTTGAAGATCACCAAGGATTGGAACTTCGACGTGGTTTCGATTGGTTATCCCGGCGTAGTTCGCTACGGCCAGATTGTCCGCGAACCGCACAATCTGGGCTCAGGCTGGATTGGCTTCGATTTTCAGGCAGCCTTCGGACGCCCGATAAAGGCCATCAACGATGCGGCCATGCAGGCGCTTGGTGGCCACGAAGGCGGAACGATGCTGTTTCTTGGTCTGGGAACGGGGCTGGGATCGGCCCTTATCGTCAATGGCGCCATTGCGGCGATGGAACTGGGACATCTGCATTACACGAAGGGACGCGACTACGAAGACTATCTGGGCAAACAGGGGCGTAAGCGGCTGGGAAAAAAGAAATGGCGTGGCAAAGTAATGGATGCCGTGGAGGGTTTCCGCAAGGCGCTGTTGCCCGATTACATCGTGCTGGGCGGCGGCAATACCGCAAAGCTGAAGCGGCTGCCGCCACAGACCCGTCGTGGCGACAATTCCGATGCGTTTCTGGGTGGTTTCCGCTTGTGGGAACCGAAAGCCCGGCACGCTGCGGGGCCGAGCGGGAGCGTATGGACTCTTGTTGACGAGGGTCATTGCCACGACCCTGTAGCGGATGAGGCGGTTGCGTGAAAACGTCCAATGACGTGGTATTCCTGCTCGACTGCGACAACACGCTGCTCGATAACGATCGCATCATAGCTGATCTTAGCGAGCATCTTGCGCAGACGTTCGGCAAGGCAAACCGGGATCGCTATTGGGAAATTTTCGAGACGCTGCGCGCCGAGCTCGGCTATGCAGACTATCTGGGTGCCTTGCAACGTTACCGTGTCGGTGTCTCGAACGATCCGCGCCTGCTGAAGATGTCTTCATTTCTGGTGGACTATCCGTTTGCAGAGCGCTTGTATCCCCGCGCACTCGACCTCATCGCCCACCTGCACCGTTGGGGGCCGACAGTGATTCTGTCGGATGGCGACGTGGTGTTCCAGCCGCGCAAGGTGCAGCGATCAGGATTGTGGGACGCTGTCGAGGGACGGGTGCTGATTTACCTGCACAAGGAGCAAATGCTGGATGA
>JAJXTJ010000206.1 GCA_021783895.1 Pseudomonadota bacterium
TGATCACCGCATCCATGCCCCGCAGCAAGCTTTTTAACGCATCCGGGTCGTTAATGTCCGCTTCCGCCAGCGACACCGCCGGCAACACGCTCAGGTGCTTGGCCCGGTTGATGTTGCGGTAGGGAACAAGCACTTCATATCCCCGTTCGCACAGTCGGCTGACCACATGCTGACCGACAAAACCGCTGCCGCCCAGAACACAAACCTTCTTGATTTCCACGCCCATCTCCTCGTTAATTTAACGGCAAATCCCGCCTCGGAGCACACGAAAAAAACACGAGTCCCAATCGGATTTCCTGGCTGAATTGTTGCGCATCCAATCATCCGTTTGCGCCAACTTGTCCTTCATTGCCGGCTCGTATAGCCAGCGCTCGCTTACAGGCACGACGACCGGGAGAAACGTTACTCGATGTTCTGTATCTGCTCGCGCATCTGTTCGATGAGCACCTTGAGCTCCATCGCAGTCTGCGACATTTCGGACGCGACCGATTTGGATCCCAGGGTATTGGCTTCGCGGTTGAACTCCTGCATCAGGAAGTCCAGGCGCTTGCCTACGGCGCCGCCTTTTTCGAGGATGCGCCGCATTTCGGTGAGATGGGTTTGCAGTCGCGACAGCTCTTCGTCCACGTCAATCTTCTGGGCGAACAAGGCGATTTCCTGGCGGATGCGGTCATCCTCGCCGGTCCCCATGACTTCCTTGAGGCGGGCGGCGAGTTTTTCCTGGTAGGCTGCGATCAGTCTTGGAATGTGCGGCAATACGCCCGCCACCAGAGTGTCCATCTGCCCGACACGTTGCAGCAGAAAGGTTTTGAGCTTTTCTCCCTCGCGGCTCCGGGTGGCGGACAATTCGTCGAGGCCCCGGCGCAGCAGGAGCAGACAGGCTTCATGCCGGCCTTCCATGCCGACGCTTTCGCCTTCGATGACACCGGGCCAGCGCAGCAAATCCGCTACGCCGAGCGGCTGTCCGTCGGGCAGCAGCGCCTGAGCTGAACGGCCAAGCTGCGCCATCTGTTCGGCGAGCGCGGTATTCAGCCGCAGCGGGGCCTGGCTGGCGTTGCGAGCGGTGAAATTCAGCCGGCATTCCACCTTGCCGCGGCTTAACGTACTGCCGATCATCTCGCGCAGCGCAGGTTCCAGCGCGCGGAAGGGTTCATCCAGGCGGAAGTGAATTTCAAGGTAGCGCGAGTTGACAGAGCGCAGTTCCAGGCTCAGGGAGCCCAGATCCAGTTCCTGTGTCACCGCAGAAAATCCGGTCATGCTGTATATCATGGGGTGTCCGTTAATGGGCTTTACTTTGCCCAGCCAAATCAGAATAATAGTCGAAGTTCAATCATACAGATGGTGCAATGGCCTCACAACCCAATCAGGCTCTTCCTCACGGTTTCCCGTTGCTCAATTACCGTATCGACAAGCAGATCAGCTCAGGCGGCTTCAGCCTGGTTTACCTGGCGCATGACGAGAACGGATTGCCGGTGGCGATCAAGGAGTATCTGCCCAGCGGCCTGGTGCTGAGGGAAGCGGGCTCATTGGTGCAAGCTTCTTCAGCGGAAAACCTGAATGTGTTTCGTTATGGAATGAAATGCTTTTTCGAGGAAGGGCTGGCGCTTGCCCGGATATCTCACCCCAACGTGGTACGAGTGACCAATTTCTTCCGCGCCAATGAAACGGTTTATCTGGTGATGCAGTACGAGCGCGGCCGGACGTTGCAGGAATACATCCTGCAGCGCAAGAAAGATATCGGGGAAAATTTCATCCGGCGCATTTTCTCCGAACTGCTCGGCGGCTTGCGCGAGGTCCATGCTCACAAGGTACTGCACCTCGATATCAAACCATCGAACATCTACATCCGTCTTGACGGCTCCCCGCTGTTACTGGATTTTGGCGCGGCACGGCAGACGCTGACCCAGGAAAAATCCAGCCTCTCTCCGATGTACACGCCGGGTTTCGCCGCACCGGAGCAATATGGCCATGACCGCGATGCGCTCGGCCCATGGACCGATATTTACGGCGTTGGCGCGAGCATGTTCGCCTGCCTTTCCGGTTCTGTTCCTCAGGCAGCCAACCTGCGCCTGGAGCAGGACAGGCAGGAGTCGGCAAAAAAATTATGGAGCGGTCACTATTCCGAGCATTTGCTTGAACTCATCGACTGGTGCCTGAAACTGAATCCGCTGGAACGGCCGCAGAGCGTATTCGTGGTGCAAAAGGCGCTGCTGGAGAAGGACAAAGTGCCGGAAGTGCAGAAAAAAATCTCTCTGCTAAATAGCATCCGCAATAAATTCAGCAAAACAAAAACAGGTGACCGGTGAAATTTTCGATTTTCCAGTCCAGCCGTCAGGGTGGACGCAGATACAATCAGGACCGCCTGGCTTATTCCTACACTCGGGACGCACTGCTGATGGTGGTGGCTGATGGCATGGGCGGCCATTTTCATGGCGAGATCGCCTCCCAGATCGCGGTGCAGTTTCTGGCGGAAAACTTTCAGAAGCTGGCGACGCCGATGCTGAAGGATCCATTTCGCTTCCTGATATCCACCATTAACCAGGCGCACCAAGCCATCGGTGATTATGTCATGGCGCATGGCTTGAGCGAGCATCCGCGCACCACCTGCGTGGCTTGCGTGGTGCAGGATGATCATGCCTACTGGGCTCATGTCGGGGATACCCGTTTGTACTTTTTTCATGGCGGCAAGCTGGTCTCCCGCACCCGCGACCATTCCCTGGTCCAGCAACTGTTCGAGCAGGGCAAAATCACCGAGGAAGAGATGACCACGCATCCCGAGCGCAACAAGGTTTACAGTTGCCTGGGCGGTACCATCCCCCCGGACATCGAGTTGTCGCGCAAGATGCCGCTACGCGAAGGAGACACCCTGCTGTTGTGTTCCGACGGCCTGTGGGGTCTGCTTTCGACGGGTGAGATCGCCTCTATTCTCGATACCTATTCGATTACTACCGCCGTTCCCGAATTGCTCGATCATGCCGAATCACGCAATGGCGAGGAGGGTGACAATCTGAGCGCGATCGGCATGCGCTGGGGCGACGAAGAATTGTCCACCCCTCTCTCGATATCCACCGTCACCATGCCGCTGGACACCTATACGGTGCAGCTCAATACCTTCAGCGTGGGGCAGGGCAAGGAAGGCGAGCAGGATGTGACGGAGGAGGACATCGAGCGTGCGATTGCCGAGATTCAGACAGCGATCCAGAAATATTCCAAGTAAATTTGAAAATGGCGTTTGAATAGCTGACGCAGTTCGCCATGGTGCCCGCCGGGTGTTTGTTCGTTGCGCTACGCGCGTTATTTGGGTGCCGGGGGTAGCCCGGCGAGCTAGTCCCTTTCTTTGAACGGCCAAAGAAAGGAACCAAAGAAAGCCGCCCCTATCCGCCGCCCCTTCGGGGTTCCCTGCGCTGCTCGCCGAACCGGGCGGCTGCGGAACTCGGCCTGCGGCCTCAAACAGTCCTCGCCGAAATCCCCCGGCCCGGCTGTGCTGCTCGGCGGTGGACCAAGGGGACCAAAAAACACCCCCATCCCCATCCTGGCCTTCCCCTTGAAGGGGAAGGAACAATAACCCCCTCTCCCCAGCGGGGAGAGGGCTGGGGAGAGGGGGAGCACTGGCGAGTATCGCCCACAAGGCCCAAATCCCCCTCTGCACCGCCTCGGTTTTCCGGGCTAATCGGGGGCCGTCGGCTGCGTTTGTCTGAGGCCGAAGGCCGAGTTTTACGCAGCCGCCCGATTCGCCCGGAAAACCGAGGGAAGCCCGAAGGGCCGGTGCGGGTGGGTGCCCTTTTGTTTGCTTACTTGTATTTTGGGCAAGCAAAATAAAGTGAGCTGCTGCCGGGCAGCCCCCGGCATCTAAACAACTGCGCGTAGCGCATTCAAAACCTGTCACCGCTTGTAACAACCCGAACAAAAACCTATAGTGGCCCAATTATCATAAAAAGATGTGGCGCATTGGTTTTGTTTGGGAGAAATAGGGTGAGATGCATCGAATCGAGACCTGAACATCCCGCTTAAATTTTCAAGTATTTTTTGCATTCACCTCCCGGATTTCATATTTCCTCCCCTGCTTCACCATGGACCATATCACCCGCA
>JAJXTJ010000207.1 GCA_021783895.1 Pseudomonadota bacterium
AGGTCGCTCAATTCGACGGGGTGGCGGCATGAAGGTGATGTTTCTCGATGAATCCGGCGACCATAACCTGAGCGTTATTGATCCGCAGTATCCGCTATTTGTATTGGGTGGCGTGATTGTGGATAAGGAATATGCCGAGGGCGAATTGACGGAAAAGCTGGCCGCGTTCAAGCGGGAGCTGTTCGGGCGAGATGATCTGATTCTGCATACCGCCGACATTACGCGCAACCGTAACGGTTTTGAGCGGCTGAAGGAGCCGGTATTCCGGCAGCGGTTTTATGAGCGGCTCAATGTATTGATGGCTGAGTTGCGCTACTCGGTAGTGGCTTGCGCTATCCGCAAGGATGAGCATTTGTCGCGTTACGGCGTGGCTGCGCTTGATCCATATTTATTGAGCCTGGATGTGCTGGTGGAACGTTTCTGCATGGATGTCGGCAATCTGGAGGGTAGCGGGCTGATCGTGGCTGAACGGCGCGACGCGACGCTGGATCACGAGCTTGATTTGGCTTGGTTGAACCTGAAAATTCAGGGTACTCGTTTCATGCAGGCTCAGCAGGTTGAACGGCGAATTTTGGCGCTTAACCTGCGAGATAAAAAAGCTAACCTTGCGGGGCTGCAACTTGCCGATCTTGTGGTGACGCCGATTGGGCGCAAGGTGCTGGGCAAGACGGTGAAAGAGGATTACCAGATTGTGGCGCAAAAATTCCGGCGTAGTCCGAAGGGGAAAATTGACGGATACGGTTTGGTGGTGTTGCCGAAATGAATCCGCACAAAAGAAAAGGAGCCAACCCCCGCTACGCAGTGACCAGCTCACAAGGGCAGTGTATACATCAAGAGGCGGGGTCGGCAAGCGATTTTTTTACGGCGCATGGGATATGAGTTCTATTAACGAATCCATCGTCGAAGACGCCGCCCTGACCTGGTTCGGGGAATTGGGTTATATCCGGGCCACTTACCAGCATTGTTGCCTGCGCTATGTGATGAACGAGAAGATGACAAACCAAAGCTTGCGGGAGCGGTTTAACCTGTCAGATGACAAGACTGCCACGGTTTCCCAAATCATTGCGGCGACAGTAGAGGCTGAGAAAATAAAACCCACCGAACCCACTCAAACCTCTAATCGCTACCGTAGCTATGTGCCATTTTGGGCCTGATTCTTATTTAAAAGCAAATCGGCGCGAGCACTGCCAACGCCATCTAAATCATTTACTTTCAATAAGTTGTTTATTTAAACGCAAACCTGAATGAGCCAATTAAACGAATCCATTGTAGAAGACGCCGCCCTGACCTGGTTCGGGGAGCTGGGCTATGCCATCGGCCACGGCCCGCACAGGGCACCCGACGAACCGGCAACGGAACGGGATTCGTTTGCTGATGTAGTGCTGGTTGGTCGCTTGCGCGAGGCCATCCAGCGGCTGAACCTGGCCATTCCCGAAAAGGCGCGGGCAGCTGACAGAAAATACTTGTCCGTTGAGAATACATCGAAATATGGGCAAACCCATGAGTAAAAACAACCCCACTCCCGGCGATCGCGCCAAAAAGAACACCGCGGTCTCCCTGGTTCGCTCTTCGGCGGCGGAATACCTCACCTTTGTGGCTGCCGGAGGCAATTCGGGGGCCAGCGTCGAAATGCGTTACGAAGATGAAAACATCTGGCTAACGCAGAAGATGATGGCCGCGCTTTACGATGTCTCTGTCCCTGCGGTCAACCAGCACCTGAAGCGCATTTTCAGCGACAACGAATTGGAAGAATCTTCAGTGGTTAAGCAATACTTAACCACTGCCGCCGACGGCAAGGGCTACCAGACGAAGCACTACAGCCTGCACGCGATCATCGCCGTTGGCTTCAAGATCGAGAATGAACGTGCCGTCCAGTTCCGCAAGTGGGCCAACCAGATCGTCAAGGACTACACCATCCAGGGCTGGACCATGGATGCCGAACGTCTCAAGCGCGGCGGCAACCTGACTGATGAGTTCTTCGAGCGCCAACTCGAAAAGATTCGGGAAATCCGGCTCTCCGAGCGCAAGTTCTATCAGAAAGTCACGGACATCTACGCTACCGCGCTGGATTACGACCCGTCCGCAACGGCAACGAAGCGCTTCTTTGCAGCAGTTCAAAACAAAATGCACTACGCCGTGCACGGCCAAACGGCGGCTGAATTGATCGTGGATCGCGCCGACCACAAACAGGAAAACATGGGGCTGGCCAGTTGGGAAGATGCACCAAAAGGGAAAATCCATCGATACGAAGTTTCCATCGCCAAGAACTACCTCTCGGAGTTCGAGTTGGGGCAAATGCAGCGCATTGTCTCTGCCTATCTCGACATGGCCGAAATGCAGGCGATGCGAAAAATCCCGATGACCATGGAAGACTGGGAAAAGCGCCTGAGCGGATTCCTCCAGCTCTGGGATCGGGAAGTTTTGCAGGATGCTGGAAAAGTGACAGCGGAACTGGCAAAAACTCACGCCGAGAGCGAGTTTGAAAAATACCGCATCGTGCAGGACCGGCTGTTCGAGTCGGACTTTGATCGGATGATCAAGACACTGCCGCCGGATGGAGGCAAGCCATGAGCCTCAACGAATCCATCGTCGAAGATGCAACCCTGAGCTGGTTCGGGGAATTGGGCTATGCCATCGCCCACGGGCCGCACATGGCACCCGGCGAGCCGGCGGCGGAGCGGGATTCGTTCGCTGACGTGGTGCTGGTTGGCCGCTTGCGCGAGGCGATCCGGCGCTTGAATCCTTCCATGCCGGAAGAGGCGCGCGAGGATGCTCTGCGCAAGGTGTTGCGCGTCGGCACGCCGTCGTCAACGCAGACCAACCGGGGCTTTCACGCCATGCTGCGCGACGGGGTGCCGGTGGAATACCGGCGCGCGGATGGCAGCATCGCGGGCGACCATGCGCGGCTGGTGGATTACGACGATGCCAAAAACAACGACTGGCTGGCGGTGAACCAGTTCACCATCATTGAAGGACAGAACAACCGGCGGCCCGACATCGTGGTATTCGTCAATGGCCTGCCGCTGGCGGTGATCGAGCTGAAGAATGCGGCGGACGAGAATGCGACGATCTGGTCGGCGTTCAATCAACTGCAAACCTACAAGCAGCAGATCGGCAGCCTGTTCAACTACAACGAGGTGCTGGTGGTGTCCGATGGCGCCAATGCGCGCATCGGTTCGCTGACGGCCAACCGGGAATGGTTCAAGGTGTGGCGCACGGTAGACGGCGAGGGCGATGCGCCGAAGTCTGCGCTGGAGCTGGAGGTGCTGGTGCGCGGCGTATTCGAGCCGAGCCGCTTTCTCGACCTGCTCCAGCATTTCATCGTGTTTGAAGAAGATACGGACAGCGACCGCCTGCACAAGATCATTGCGGGCTACCACCAGTTCCACGCGGTCAATGCCGCCGTGGAGGAGACGGTGCGCGCGAGCGGCATGACGGATGAAAATCTGCTGCGCCAGGATCAAGGCCATTACTGGGCGGGCAGGATGCACGGTGGCAAGCTGGGCGACCGGCGCGCGGGGGTGGTGTGGCACACGCAGGGTTCGGGCAAGAGTTTTTCCATGCTGTTCTATGCCGCCCGCGTGGTGCGCCATCCGGCGATGCAGAACCCGACGCTGGTGGTGCTGACCGACCGCAACGATCTGGACGACCAGCTCTTTGGCCAGTTCCAGCGCTGCCATGAGCTGCTGCGCCAGATGCCGGTGCAGGCCTGTAGCCGTGAACGCTTGCGCGAGCTGCTGCAAGTGGCGAGCGGCGGCGTAGTCTTCACCACGATACAAAAGTTCATGCCCGAAAAAGGCGAAAAAATGCCGGAGCTGTCGCCACGGCGGAACATTGTGGTCATCGCCGACGAAGCGCACCGCAGCCAATATGATCTGATCGACGGCCTCGCGCGCAACCTGCGCGATGCGCTGCCGAACGCCTCCTTCATCGGCTTTACCGGCACGCCCATCGAGAAGAACGACGCCAACACGCGGGCGATTTTCGGCGACTACATCAGCATCTACGACATCCAGCGCGCCGTGGCGGACAAGGCGACGGTGCCGATCTACTACGAGAGCCGCATTTCAAAAC
>JAJXTJ010000208.1 GCA_021783895.1 Pseudomonadota bacterium
AGCGGACTTGCAATCCATCGCCGTTATCCGCAGGGCGATGGCGGGTCAGGTGAGCCTGAACCAGTATGTCGCCTTCCTCACCCAGGCCTATCACCACGTCAAGCATACGGTGCCTTTGCTAATGGCATGCGGAGCGCGCCTGCCCGACGACAAGGAATGGCTGCGCGAGGCCATCGCCCATTACATCGCGGAGGAAATCGGCCACCACGAGTGGATCCTCAACGACATCGCAGCCTGTGGCGCCGATGCCGAAATGGTGCGTCATGGCCAGCCGGCCTTCGCCGCCGAACTGATGGTCGCCTATGCCTATGACAACATCGCGCGCGGCAACCCGATAGGTTTCTTCGGCATGGTGCACGTGCTGGAAGGCACCAGCATCCAGTTGGCGATCAATGCCGCTGCCGCGTTGCAGCAATCTCTTGGTTTGCCCGAACAGGCATTCACCTATCTCAACAGCCACGGCTTGCTCGATCTGGAGCATGTGGCTTTCTTTCGCGACCTGGTCAATCGGCTGGATAGGGACGAGGACAAAGCCTGTCTAACGCACTGCGCCAAGGCCGTGTTCCAGCTGTACGGCGACATTTTTCGCACATTGGAGACGGTTCAATGAATATATCCGGTCAACGCATCCTGATTACCGGCGCTACAGGCGGCATCGGCAGAAAGCTCACGATGGCCCTGGTAGAGAAGGGCGCCGAGCTGGTATTGGCGGGCACTGACGTGAATAAGCTGGTCCAGCTGAAGCGGGCCGTGCTTGTGCGAGGCGGCAAGGCACATATTTTCACCTGCGATCTCGCTGCTCCCGATGCCCCGCTGGTGTTGTCAGATCAGGTTATCGGAGCGACAGGCGGGGTCGATATCCTGGTCAATTGCGCCGGCATTGCCAGTTTCGGCCTGTTCGACCAGCAAACGCCGGAAAGCATCGAAGCCCTGTGGCGCATCAACGTACTCGCCCCGATGCAGCTCACCCGCGCCTTGCTGCCGCAAATGATCGCAAGCCGCCATGGCCGCATCGTCAACGTGGGCTCGACCTTCGGCAGTATCGGCTTCGCCTATTTCACCACCTATTCTGCCAGCAAGTTCGCCATGCGCGGTTTTTCCGAAGCCCTGAGGCGCGAGCTGGAGGGCTCCGGTGTCGGCGTGACCTACGTCGCTCCGCGTTATACCAAGACTCCGCTGAATGACGGCGCCGTCAGCAGAATGGCGCAGGTGGTCGGCATGAACAGCGACGAGCCCTCTCTGGTGGCCCGGCATGTGGTGCGCGCCATCGAGAAAAGCAGCAATGACTACTATATCGGCTGGCCTGAAAGTTTGTTCGTGCGAATCAATGCCGTGCTTCCCAGACTGGTGGACTTCGCGCTGCGCAAGCAGAACGACAAGACACGACCCTTTGCCGTTCAGGAATGATTTCAAATAAGGAAATGAACATGATGAAAAAAAAGCTTAATCCATTGACGGTCATCATCCTGGCTGGAATGGTTTTCTATGGCACGCTGATTATGGGACACGGTCGGGCATTTGCCGACGGCGTTGGAGACCGGATTGCCGAGCTTCAACACGGCTGGGCCAAAGCTTACTATCAGGTGCCGGAGAAACAGAAAGAAGCCGCATTCAAGGATCTTGCCGCCAAGGCTCATCAGGTCACAACGGCAAACCCTGGCCGCGCGGAACCTATGGTATGGGAAGCCATCATACTCAGCAGCTACGCCAAGTTCGAGGGTGGTTTGGGCGCTCTGGGTAAAGCCAGGGCGGCGCGTGATCTGCTGGAGCGCGCTGAAAAAATTCAGCCCGATGTCCTTGACGGCTCGATTTATACCTCGCTCGGCAGTCTGTACTACAAGGTCCCGCGCTGGCCGATCGGCTTCGGCGACAAGGAGAAAGCACGTGAATACCTGGAAAAGGCGGTCAGGCTCAACCCGAATGGCATAGACGCCAATTATTTTTATGGGGATTTTCTGCTGGGACAGGGCGAATATTCAAAAGCCAGGGAGTTTCTTGAAAAGGCCCTGTCCGCAGCGGCCAGACCCGGTCGCGAGGACGCAGATCAAGGCCGTCGCGCAGAGGCGCGGCAGTTGCTCGAAAAGGCAAATCAGCATGGCTGATCAAGAGGCCATCCGCCTTCAATCTTGCGACGACTTCGCCGTGGTCGGACACTGGCTCGCAGCGCCGTTCAGCCTCGGCAGCCAGGTCGCTCAGGTCTTCGAGCAGGGTCTCGTATTCCTCGACGGGTAGGAGCACCGAGGTTCGGTGCCCCTGATGATCCACAACGAACTGTGGATGGAAATTGGCGACTTCGGGTATGGCACGACGCTCCATAGTAAAATGATACAATTCGCGTGAGGCTATCCCGGAGTGCTGCCACGATCAAAGTGGAGCATGGCCCAAGTTTTCGTTTTACAACATCCGTTTTGCCAAGAAATATGCCATAATTTCTGTTTTTCGCCGTCTAGTCAGTCATGAGCGCACAAACCCTTTACGACAAATTATGGCAGTCCCATGTGGTTCACACCGAATCGGATGGCACCACGCTGCTTTACATTGACCGCCACTTGCTGCACGAAGTGACCAGCCCGCAGGCATTCGAGGGGCTGCGGCTGGCCGGGCGCAAGCCTTGGCGTTTGAGTGCCAACCTGGCGGTGGCCGATCATAACGTGCCGACTACCCGGCGCTCGGAAGGTATTGCTGACCCGGTGTCGCGCTTGCAGGTGGAAACCCTGGACCAGAACTGCGCCGATTTCGGCATTACCGAATTCAGGATGGGGGATGCCCGTCAGGGCATCGTCCACGTCATCGGCCCGGAACAGGGCGCGACCCTGCCCGGCATGACGGTGGTGTGCGGCGATTCCCACACCAGCACCCACGGGGCTTTCGGCGCTCTGGCCCACGGCATCGGCACCAGTGAAGTCGAACACGTGCTGGCCACGCAGTGTCTGCTGCAAAAGAAATCCCGTGCCATGCTGGTCAAGGTCGATGGCGTTTTGGGCAAGGGCGTGACGGCCAAGGATATTGCGCTGGCGGTGATCGGCCATATCGGCACAGCCGGCGGCACCGGTTACGCCATCGAGTTTGGCGGGTCGGCGATACGCGCGCTTTCCATGGAAGGGCGCATGACCTTGTGCAACATGGCGATCGAGGCGGGTGCCCGCGCCGGCATGGTAGCGGTGGACGAGACCACGATCAATTACATCAAGGGTCGTCCCTTTGCGCCCAGGGACGCGCAGTGGGATAGGGCGGTGGCCTACTGGCGCACGCTGAAAAGCGGCGATGGGGCACGTTTTGAAAAGGTGGTCGAGCTGAACGCTTCCGCCATCCGGCCCACGGTGACTTGGGGTACCTCGCCGGAAATGGTCACCGCCATCGACGGCGTCGTGCCCGACCCGAAGAAGGAAGCCGACCCGGTAAAACGCGAAGGGATGGAACGGGCGCTGGCCTACATGGGCCTTGCGCCCAATACGCCGATTACCGGGATCAAGGTCGACAAGGTGTTCATCGGTTCCTGCACCAACTCGCGCATCGAGGATTTGCGCGCCGCCGCCGTGGTCGCCAAGGGCCGTCATGTGGCGCCCAACGTCAAGCAGGCGCTGGTGGTGCCGGGTTCCGGTCTGGTCAAGCGTCAGGCCGAGCGAGAAGGGCTGGACAAGATTTTCATCGCTGCCGGCTTCGAATGGCGCGATCCGGGCTGTTCCATGTGCCTGGCGATGAATGCCGACCGGCTGGATTCGGGCGAGCGTTGCGCTTCGACCAGCAACCGCAATTTCGAGGGCCGCCAGGGGCCCGGTGGCAGAACTCACCTGGTTAGCCCGGTCATGGCTGCGGCGGCGGCGATTGCCGGGCGTTTCGTCGATGTACGTGAAATTTTGTGATGAGGTGAGATCATGACTCCGAAAAAACTGATTATATTGCTGTCCATCGGGATGATGTTTGCGTTGGTTGGTTGTAATACCGTGCGCGGCGTCGGCCAGGATATCGAGAAGGGCGGCGAGGCCATCCAGAAAGCGGTCAAGTAGTGGAAAAATTCACTCGATTCGAAGGTCTGGTGTCGCCGATGGATCGCGCCAAC
>JAJXTJ010000209.1 GCA_021783895.1 Pseudomonadota bacterium
CAGCTATTACGTCAACAACAACGAGGGACAGGAAAACTGGGTAACGCTTGCCACTACGCTGAATCCCAATAATTACTGGTTTGTCGGCCCATTGCCCTGGAATACATCTACAGCCCAATCCGGAGTGCAGGGTACGTTTACCCCCAACTCGCCGTGGGCTGGTTTGAGCACCTATAGTCTTTCATCAATCCCGGCGGTCTCGGGCGTGGCGATGGTGACCGGCACAGGCGTATACACACAAACCAGTTCGGCTGATGCCGCATTGTTTGGCGTGGGCGTAAGATAAGGCCGGCAAGGTTCGCCGCCTGATAGTGGAAGAAAAAATCCCGGCATGGCCGGGGTTTTTGTTTGCGTTTCCTGATCCGCAACCGGATATCAATCGGGAAGTTCACCAAGTACATTCCTCCTTGCACGGCTGGTCAAACGCCTGAAAACAGACCCATTTATGCATGCTTGAGCTGATCGGACATGATCCCGCGCGAGAGAGCGCTGTCGTGCCGATTAATGTGGTCTTCAATCTGTTTGTCCCCATACTGAATATGCGCAAGCACCCTGCCAAACGGCCAGTGATTGAACCAGTCGATGAACATGTCTTCTCCAACGTAATCCAGTTTGTCCTTGAGGTGTAGCGTATCCTTTATGAGCTCCGCGTGCATCCTCTTGTGCGATTCAATCTCGGGGAATCCGGACCGAGCCATAAGCAGCTCCTCGGTTGCAAAATGCAATCTGGTATATGAAATCACCTCGTCAATGAGCCGGTAAATATCATTTCGCGACTCGTAATTTTTCACGGCATCATTCAGCCTGTTAAGCATGTTAACGAGCTCCCGATGTTGCCGGTCAATTTCTGCGATATCGAGCATCAACAGTCCCTTTCACATGCAGTCCAGAAAATCAATCTTGACGGGTCGCGCATCGCAGCAGCACTGCTTCGGTATCCACAAGTTCCGCCGGGTTTCCGCAGCACACGGGCATGACCCCGGTGGGCCGCACGGCAAGTCTTTTGTACGCGGCCAGACAAGCTTTGTGGAGCGGAGGGTGTGCCGCATTTTCCAGCAGCAGCGCCAGCATGAAAGTCCTCCCGGCGCCTTCGAGCCATAGTCTCGCCTCGCGCTGCTGCAGTTCCGCGGGCAGCTTCAGCAGCGTATCGAGGCGTTTGACATCGTCGTCCAGCCTGGCTTTTACCGGAACGCAGCCGGGTGGTTTCGCATGCGCAAGTGCCAGCCGTATCCGTGCGAACAAGGCTTCATGGCTCCCTTCCTTTTGGATCGCCCGAAGCGCGTCCAGCGTGAGGATGTGAGTCGTGCCTTCCCAGATCGGCAGAACCTGGCAGTCGCGCAGCAGCCGGGGAAGGATGCTTTCTTCGATGTAGGCATTGCCGCCGATCGCCTCCATTGCTTCACTGACTGCGAAGACCGCGAGCTTGCCGCTCAAGGCTTTTGCAATCGGTATCGAGATCCGCATGAGTTTGCGGGCTTCCTCATCTCCGTTATCGGCGCGGTCCAGGGCGCGAACGGTTTCGAACACGAGCACGAAGATTCCCATATGCTCGGCAACAAGATCGGCCATCGCCGCGCGCCACAGCGGCAGTTCGTCGAGCTTGCGGCCGAAGGCATTGCGCCCGGCGCCGTACTTGAGCGCCTCAAGCAGCGCCCTGCGCATGCCGGCAACGCTCGCGACGGCGTTATACAGCCTCGAAAGGTTGAGCATCTCGGCCATCTGCTTGAAACCCTCATTTTCTCCGGCGATCAGGAAGGCCACGGTGTTTTCGAATGTCACCTCGCCGGTCGGCATCGAGCGCACGCCGAGTTTGTCCTTGAGCCGGTGTATGCGGATGGTGGCGGAATTGCCTGCGGGTTTGCGGCGCAGGACAAGAAATAGCCCCAGGCCCTTTGTGCCCGGCGCGCCTCCCGGCATACGCGCCAGCGCGAGTATCGCATCAGCCGCCACGTTGGAACAAAACCACTTGTCGCCGTTGAGCAGCCAGAGACTGCCCTGCCGGGTTGCCGTGACGGCATTGCTTCCGACATCCGAGCCGCCCTGCTTTTCGGTCAGGAACATCGCGCCTTGCCAGAGATCGCCGGGTTCGCTGGCGGAAAGGTGGGCGATGGTCGTTTCATAAAGGGGGGTTTGCGGTCCTTTCGGTCTGCGTTCCAGAACCCGGCCCACGCCATCGGTCATGCAGATCGGGCAATACAGGCCGATTTCGCTCTGGGCGAAATAATATCCCGCGCCAAACCCGGCGAGATGCCTGAACGCGCGATGCTTAGCCAGGAATTCAGGCTGATATTTTATCCCGATGATTCCGCGCCCGTAAGAAAGCTTTTCCAGCTCGCGGTAGTCGGGGTGCTGAACCACACGGTCTGTGCGAATGCCGCGGGCGTCGTGTGTTTCGAGTGACGGGCCCAGTTTGTCGGCGCGCGCGGAGAGCTCGGTTGCGAGCGCGCCGCTTTCGCCGAGGGCGCTGAAGTGACTGCGCAGCTTGCTGAATCGCGCGGCTCCGAACCAGAATTTCCAGAATTCCCCGCCAAGCGGATCCTCGTCGAGCAGGTTGGCGAACCTGATTTCGGGAATGTTAAGCAAATCTCTTGTCGGGGCGGACATGATATTTTTATGGTACCACCAAATTATCGGCACAAGAATATGCCGGAAGGTATTTGTTGTGATGGCAAAACCCCGAATATCCCGCCTGTAAGCGGGGGTGACAGGGGCAGGGTATGGGAAAGCGGCGTTGAAAATTATTGCGGGCTGATCCAGCATGAATCCTGATGCAGGAAGTAATTTTGATTTGAAACAAAAGTCAGGCCATAAAACTCAGGCCACCGAATCACGTTTGATATAAACAGCGTGTCAGCATTAAAATACCAGTGCGTTGCGCCAGCGATATTCGTTGTCACCGACTTGCGCTAAAAGGGTAAAGGCATACACTAGCGGAGCTGAAGCAAACCTGATGCAAGGACCATATGCAAATTCTGATGCCGGAACACATCGAGGCCGTATACCTCAACGATCTGGCGCTGCGCCGCTGCGGCACAGGACAACCGGGCTGCTATGGGGTGAGCTGCACGCATCAGGCCCATGCTTTCGGCAGCCTCCGGCCGGCGACCCTGTCTGGAGTTGCACAAGATGATCGCCATGTTTATTGAGCATCGCCTTGAGAAGCTGATCAAACGCATCACCGCCGGGTTGAGCATTCCGTTGCGGCTGGTGTTATGGAACGGCCGCGAGTTCAGCCTCGCCAGCGAAACCACCGTCACCGTCCACATCCCGACGCTGTCGGCGCTCAGGTACTTCATCCCGCCCGACCTCAACAAGCTTGGCATGGCATTCGTGGATGGCCGCATACGCGTCGAGGGCTCGATCCACGAGATATTCAGGGTGGCGGAAAGCCTGGTGAGCAGCGTCGCCGCCAACAAGCCCGCCCGGTTTCATTTCTTCACGCGCCACAGCCACAGACGGGACCGCGAGGCGATCGAATACCACTATGACGTATCCAACGATTTTTATTCCATGTTCCTGGACAGGAACATGGTTTACTCGTGCGCTTATTACCGGCGCGAGGATGACTCCCTGGAGACGGCGCAGGAGCAGAAGCTGGACCACATCCTGAACAAGCTGATGCTGAAACCCGGCGAGCGCTTTTTGGATATCGGCTGCGGCTGGGGGGCATTGATCCTGCGGGCCGCAAAGAAATACGGTGCCGTTGCCACGGGAATCACGCTCTCGAAGAATCAATACGAGCATGTCCTGAACCTGATTCGGGAGCAGGGACTGCAAGGCCGCTGCACGGTCGAGTTGCGCGATTACCGTGATCTGCCGGATGACGGCGTTTTCGACAAGATCGCGAGCATCGGCATGTTCGAGCACGTGGGATTGAAGAATCTTCCCGTGTACTTCGGCAAGATATGCTCGCTGCTGGCCGACAACGGCCTGGTGCTGAACCACGGCATCACCACCAGCGATGTGGACAGCGGCGAGGTCGGTCTGGGCGCGGGGGAATTTATCGATAAATACGTGTTTCCGGACGGCGAATTG
>JAJXTJ010000210.1 GCA_021783895.1 Pseudomonadota bacterium
AACTCGCGCTATGCGCTCAGACAGTCCTCGCCGACGGCCCCCGATCTTTTCGGAAAACCGAGGCGGTGCAGAGGGGGATTTTGGTCTTGTGGGCGGAGCCCGGTTTGCGGAGCCCGGTTTTGGGTGTCCTCCCCCGGCGGGGAGGACGGTTTTGAATTGTTTTTTTTGGTCCCCTTGGTCCGCCACCGAGTAGCGCAGCCAAGCCGGGGGATTTCTGCGAGGACTGTTTGAGCGCATAGCGCGAGTTCCGCAGCAGCCCGGCTTGGCGAGCAACGCAGGGAACCCGTAGCGTAGCGGAGGGCGGCGGATAGGGGCGGCTTTCTTTGGTTCCTTTCTTTGGCCGTTCAAAGAAAGGGACTAGCCTGCCGGGCTACCCCCGGCACCCAATCATCCGCGCGCAGCGCACAAAACGCGAGTACCAAACTCAAGCTACCCGGTATTCCCGCACATCAATCTGAACCCCCTCGGAAGCTGCCCTGTCGGCGCGCTCCAGCAGGCTTTCCGTAATTTCCTCGCTGACGAATTCCTCGCCACAGTTGTCGCAGACATTGGCCGGCACATGCTTGAACACCAAAGTCGCATCGTCGCGCTCCAGGGTGATGCTGGCGTATCCGGGCTTGGTGTCACCATGCTTGCAAATGGGACATTTCATGATCTTTTCCTTTTGAAATCGGCTTCCCAAATAATGGGGTCAACCCGCGCAAGGCGTAGGGCTGAATAAGGCGGCGGCCCAACACACACAACAACACACAAACAGCTTGACCGCCTTTATTTGTGTGTATAATTACACACATAAACAGCGCCGAAATCATCCGAAAACTTGAATCAGAGGGCTGGCGCAAAGCGCATCAAGTTGGCAGCCACGCCAAATTCAAGCACCCGGAGAAACTTGGCGCTGTAACCGTTCCGCATCCCAGGAAGGATGTTCCCATCGGCACGCTGCGCAGTATTTACCGGCAAGCCGGCTGGCAATGGAGGTGAGTATGCTTTATCCGATCTATGTTCACGTGGGCGACGAAAAGCACGCGCACGGCATCGAATTCCCTGATTTCCCAGGCTGCTTCTCTGCGGCCGATGACTGGCAGGACATCAACCGTATGGCGCAAGAGGCGGTTGAGTGCCATATGTCCGGCGAGAATCTACCTGTCCCCGCGCCCACCGCGCTGGAAAAGCTGGCCGCTGACCCGGAATACGTGGGCGGCGTATGGATGCTGGTCGATCTCGATGTGAGCCGCATCGATCCCGCACCGCAACGCGTCAATGTTTCCCTGCCCCGCTTTCTGCTGTCGCAGATCGACGAGTATGCGCAGGCCCACCACTTGACCCGGTCCGGATTCCTTGCCAAGGCCGCACAGGAAGCCATGCACTCCGGTTGAACCGCCTGAATTTACAGGTTCGGCAGTTTTGGCGAGCATCCGGGCTGGCCCTGAAACTCCGCGTTAACTATGCCGTCAACGGCTATCCTTGATTCCCAGGGGGAGACGGTAAGACTGACCGTCCGCTTTCCGTCCTTGACTCCAAAGCTGTATGAACTTGACCGCTCCATGCCATAACGACCGGCAATCTTTTGCTCAAGTGCCTTGACTTCTTCCGCCGAAAGAAACGGGTCGAATTTCACGGTGATACTGCTGATGCGAAAATATTTTTCGGGCCGGGCATTCGGATTGCCGGGGTCGGCAAGCAGGTAGATGACTCCTTGCGTGCCATTCCTGAACTTTACATCCCGCAGATACACCGAGGCATCCGAGCTGTAGCAAATGGGAATCTTCTTGTAGCGGGCCGCTTTCCTTAATGTCTCGCCTATTTTCAACTCTGGATGGTCTGCGTCTGATTCGCCAAGGCAAACATCGCCCAGACAATATTTTTTCGACAAGCCGAAACCCAGCGGCTCCACTCCCAAGGCGGCGGTTGCCCAACCAAGTACAAGAACAATGATGAGGTATTTGAGCGGTTTCATGTTTTACAGTTAAATCAAGCCAAGCAGGATGAAAACCGGCGACATTGGGCATGGCGCGGCGCCCCATATTTAAAGTAATGCAATTCGAGTAAGTCTATGCTCAAGCGCCGCGACGATCAAGCAAGGCGAGGCTTCTGCGTAGAAATGTAGGGGAGCGTCCCGCGCACCAACAGTTGTGGTGCGCGGGACGCCACCTACATATCCAGCGTCCAGGTTGCCTTTTGCCGCAGGTTCGGGGGTAAAATGCCCGCATGTACTCATTCATCCGCTCCCTGTTTTTCAAACTCGACGCTGAAACCGCCCACGGCCTTGGCATGCGCGCGATCAGGGATGCCCACCGGCTGGGCCTGCTGTGCCTGCTCGCGCCGCGCATCAAGACCTCGCCTCGCACCGTGATGGGGCTGACCATCCCCAACCCGGTCGGCCTGGCTGCCGGACTGGACAAGAACGGCGACTACATCGAGGCGCTCGGCGCGCTCGGCTTCGGCTTTATCGAAATCGGCACGGTCACGCCCCGCCCCCAGCCCGGCAACCCCAAGCCGCGCCTGTTCCGGCTGCCGCAGGCGGAGGCGATCATCAACCGCATGGGCTTCAACAACAAGGGGGTCGATTATCTGGTCGCCAGCGTCAAGCGCAGCCGCTACCGGGGCATCCTCGGCATCAACATCGGCAAGAATTTCGACCCGCCGATCGAACAAGCCGTCGACGATTACCTGATCTGCCTGCGCAAGGTCTATCCCTACGCCAGCTATGTCGCCGTCAACATTTCCTCGCCCAACACCAAGAACCTGCGCCAGCTGCAGCAATCGGACGAGCTGGAAAACCTGCTCGCCGCGCTGAAGGCCGAACAGAAGGCGCTCGCCGAGCTGCACGGCAAATACGTGCCGCTGGCGCTCAAGATCGCGCCCGACCTCGACACCGGGCAGATCATCGTGATCGCCGACCTGCTGCTCAAATATCAGATCGACGGCGTGATCGCCACCAACACCACCATCGGCCGCGAAGGCGTGGAAGGCCTGCCGCACGCCGAGGAAACCGGCGGCCTCTCCGGCGCGCCGGTGCGCCAGAAATCCAACGCGGTGATCAAGCAGCTCTCCATTGCCCTGCGAGGAAAAATTCCGATCATCGGGGTGGGCGGCATCATGAACGGGCTCGATGCCGCAGAAAAAATTCAGGTCGGCGCCAGTCTGGTGCAGTTCTATTCCGGCTTCATCTACCGCGGACCGGAACTGATCGCGGAAGCCGTGCGCGAGATCGAAAGCGCCGAATGCATTTCCTGCAAAGGGATGTAACTCTGCCATGCTGATTGGCGTCCCCAGAGAAATCAAGAACCACGAATATCGCGTCGGCATCACCCCGGCCGGGGTGCGCGCACTGACCGACGCTGGCCACGAGGTGCGGGTGGAAACCCGCGCCGGCGAGCGCATCGGCTTCGGCGACGATCTCTATCTGGCTGCGGGCGCCAGGATCACCGGCACGCCCGCCGAGGCCTACGCCTGCCCGCTGGTCGTCAAGGTCAAGGAGCCCCAGCCCGGCGAGATTCCGCTGCTGCGGGAAGAGCAGGTGCTGTTCACCTACCTGCATCTGGCCGCCGACCCGGCGCTCACCCGCCGCCTGCTGGAAAGCCGTATCGTCGCCATCGCTTACGAAACCGTCACCGATGCGGCAGGCGCTTTGCCCCTGCTCACGCCGATGTCGGAAGTGGCCGGGCGGATCGCCATCCAGGCCGGCGCCACCGCACTCCAGATGGCCAACGGGGGCAGGGGCGTGCTGCTCGGCGGCGTTCCTGGCGTGGCGCCCGGAAAGGTGTTGATCCTCGGCGCCGGCGCGGTCGGCACCCATGCCGCCATGATGGCGCTGGGGCTAGGCGCCGACGTCACCCTCATGGACATCAGCCTGCCTCGGCTGCGCCATCTCGACGACGTGTTCGGCGCCCGCCTCAAGACCCGCTATTCAGAGGCGCATGCGATCGAGGAACTGGCGTGCGAGGCCGACCTGATCGTCGGTGCGGTGCTGCACCCCGGCAAGTGCGCGCCGAAACTGATCAGCCGCGCCCTGGTCCAACGGATGAAACCGG
>JAJXTJ010000211.1 GCA_021783895.1 Pseudomonadota bacterium
GTAGCGACGCCGAGTTGATGCAGTAGCGCTTGCCGGTGGGGGCGGGGCCGTCATCGAAGAGGTGCCCCAGGTGCGAATCGCCGAGCTTGCTGCGCACCTCGATGCGGGTCATCAGGAGTGCTCGGTCTTCGCGCAGGGTCACATGGGCCGGTTCCAGCGGTTGGGTGAAACTGGGCCAGCCGGTGCCCGAATCGAATTTGTCGAGGGAACTGAAAAGAGGCTCTCCCGACACGACATCGACATAGATGCCTTCTTCCTTGTTGTCCCAATAGGCGTTGCGGAATGCCCCTTCCGTGCCACTTTCCTGTGTGACGCGATATTGCTCCGAAGCGAGGCGCTTTTTCAGTTCGTTCGCGTCCGGCTTGCGGTACCCACTCCCGTTCCATGCCATTGCCTGCCCTCCCAGAAAAATCCCGACAATTAAGCTTCCATGTAGCCGGTAGTTGGCTTTGGCTCCAGCTGTTCGAGGGCGCGTTTGAGCCGCACAATTTCCTGCTCCAGTTCGTCGATACGCTGCCCCAGCTGGTCCAGTCTGTCGAGGTCCGCGCCGGAAAGGTCGGAGGCGCTGTTCGTGTTCACGGGAAACTCCATCGCCGGCGCGTCGCCGCTGAACAGGTGCATGAAGCGAGATTCCCTTTTCCCCGGCTCGCGCGCAAGCTTGGCGACGAAAGGGCCATCGTTCCGCTCCATCAGGCGGTCGAGCGCGGACTCGACTTCCTGCATGTCGCTGAATCTGCACAGGCGGTTGGTGTGGGTGCGCAGTTCGTCCGGAGTCTGCGGACCGCGCAGCAGCAGCGCGCAGATGATGCCGAGCTCCTGTTCCGAAAATTTCAGGATGCCGAATTCGGTATTGCAGAATCGATGCCGGTACTTGGTGGTGCGGCTGCCGAACCCGGATTGATCGCTGACCAGCGATCTTCTGACCAGCGTATCCAGCGCTTCCTGAACCGTCGCCTCATCAAGCTCCAGGACCGGCTCACGGTTGCTTTTCTGGTTGCATGCATTGACCAGCGCGTTGAGTGAGAGCGGGTATTGATCGGGCGTGGTGATTTCCTTCTCGATCAGGGCGCCGATGACCCGCGCTTCATAAAGGGTAAGTTTGATATCCATCTGTTTCTTCCTTTCCAGCCGTTATCAGGTTGATTCTAGCCCAGAACCAGCGGGGGTTCGTCCATCAGTGCGGCCTGTTCCCGCAGGGCGAGGATCTGGTCTTGCCAGTAGTGCTGGGTGTTGAACCAGGGGAAGCTGGCGGGAAAGGCCGGGTCGCTCCAGCGCTGGGCCAGCCAGCCGGAATAATGGATCAGGCGCAGGGTGCGCAGCGCCTCCACCAGCAGCAGTTCGCGCGGGTTGAAATCGTGGAATTCCTTATAGCCTTCCATGAAATCGGAAAGCTGCCGGGTCATGGTGGCGCGGTCGCCGGACAGGAGCATCCAGATGTCCTGCATCGCAGGGCCCATGCGGCAGTCGTCGAAATCGACAAAGTGCGGGCCGGTATCCGACCACAGCACGTTGCCGGGGTGGCAATCGCCGTGGAGCCGGATCGATGAAAAGGGTTCGGCGCGGGCGAAGGCCGTTCGCACGCGTTGCAGGGCATCTTCGACCGTGGAGATGTAGGCGGCTTCCAGATCGGGCGGGATGAAGCCGTTGGCGGTGATGTAACGGTAGGGTTCCACGCCGAAGGTCTCGATGCTGATCGTGGGGCGGTGGGCGAAGGGTTCGATGGCGCCGACCGCATGGATGCGTCCGATGAAGCGGCCCATCCATTCCAGGGTGTCGGGGTCGTCCAGCTCCGGCGCACGCCCAGGCTGGCGCGGGGAAATCGTGAAGCGAAAACTCTCGAATTCATGCAGGGTGCGCCCGGTTTCGTCGACCAGCGGCGCCACGACAGGGAGTTCCCGTTCGGCGAGTTCCAGCGTGAAGCGGTGTTCCTCGAGGATGGCCTCGTCCGTCCAGCGCAGGGGGCGGTAGAATTTGGCGATGACGGGCGCGCGCTCCTCGATGCCGACCTGGTAGACCCGGTTTTCGTAGCTGTTGAGCGCGAGCAGGCGGCCATCGCAGCACAGGCCCAGGCTTTCTACTGCATTCAGGATGCGGTCCGGGGTGAGATCCTGATAGGGTGGGCTGGGAGTGTTCACTGTGGCTGTTTAACGTCAAAATTAAAGGATTCATTGTAGCCTTAAAGGCACCTTGTTCAAGCCTAAATTAGACCCCCATGAGGGCGGTGCGCTATCATTCGCGCCTAACAACTCGTGTTTTCATGAACGGTGATTATGAGCAAGACCTATTCAGATTCTTCCATCCGCGTCCTGCACGGCCTTGAGCCGGTGAAGCAGCGACCGGGGATGTATACGCGCACGGACAATCCGCTGCACATCATTACCGAAGTGGTGGACAACTCGGCCGACGAGGCCCTGGCTGGTTTCGCCAAAATTATCACGGTGCGGCTGCACAGCGACGGTTCGGTTTCGGTGGCGGATGATGGTCGCGGCATTCCAGTTGGCATTCATCCCGAGGAGGGTGTGTCGACGGTCGAGGTGGTTTTTACCCGGCTGCATGCGGGCGGCAAGTTCGACAAGAAAGCCGGCGGGGCCTACCAGTTTTCCGGCGGGCTGCATGGCGTCGGCGTTTCCGTCACCAACGCGCTGTCGCACCGGCTCGAAGTAACGGTAACGCGCGAGGGTGGCGTCCACCGCATGGCGTTCGCCGGCGGCGACGTGGTCGAGCAGCTGGCACTGATCTGTAGCGCGGCCAAACGCGCCTCCGGCACGTCGGTCCGGGTGTGGCCGGACGCGCAGTATTTCGACACGGCCGATATCCCGCCGTTGCAACTGGAACGGGTGCTGAAGGCCAAGGCGGTGCTGCTGCCGGGGGTGCGCGTCAGGCTGGAAATCGAGGACAGAAACGGGCTGATCAAGGATGAAAAGGAGTGGGTTTACCAGGACGGGCTTTCGGATTACCTCCGGTCGCAGCTGTCGGAATACCTGATCGATGGATTGTTCTGGAAATTCTCCAAGTACGCGCCAGCCTCGCACGAGACCTTCGCTGAGGGCGAGGGGGCGGAATGGGTGGTGGCCTGGACGGATGACGGGCCGATCGTGCGCGAGTCCTATGTCAACCTGATCCACACGCCGTCCGGCGGCACCCACGAAGCGGGCCTGCGCGACGGCATTTTCAACGCGGTGAAGAGCTACATCGAGCACCACAGCCTGTTACCGAAGGGCGTCAAGCTCACCGCCGACGACGTGTTCAGCCGCATCTCCTTCGTCCTCTCGACCAAGATGCTGGACCCGCAATTCCAGGGTCAGACCAAGGAACGGCTGTCGTCGCGCGACGCGCTGCGTCTGGTGACCGCCATGGTGCGCGACCCGCTCGAGCTGTGGCTCAACGAAAACCAGGAACAGGCGAAAAAGATCGCCGAGCTCTCGATCAAGGCGGCGCAGACGCGCCAGCGCGCCGGGCAGAAGATCGAGAAGCGCAAGTCGTCCGGCGTTGCCGTGCTGCCGGGCAAACTGGCCGACTGCCAGTCCGACAACCTGGAAGAGCGCGAGCTGTTTCTGGTCGAGGGCGATTCCGCCGGCGGCTCCGCCAAGCAGGGCCGCAACAAGGACACCCAGGCTATCCTGCCCCTGCGCGGCAAGGTGCTCAACACCTGGGAGCACGAAGCCGACCGCATCTTCGCCAACAACGAGATCCACAACATCGCCGTGGCGCTCGGCGTCGACCCGCATGCGCCGGACGACACGCCGGACATGTCCAACCTGCGCTATGCCCGTGTCATCATCCTGGCCGACGCGGACGTGGACGGCAGCCATATCCAGGTGCTGCTGCTGACCCTGTTCTACCGCCACTTTCCCGCCCTGATCCGCGCCGGTCGGGTCTGCGTCGCGCAGCCGCCGCTGTACCGCGTGGACGTGCCCGCCCAGGGCAAGAACAAGCCGGCGCGCAAGTTCTACTGCCTCGACGACGGCGAGCTGGAAGGCACGGAAGACCGGCTGCGCGCCGACAAGGTACGCGAGGGATCGTGGC
>JAJXTJ010000212.1 GCA_021783895.1 Pseudomonadota bacterium
ATCCCGGCATGGCAATCGGACCGGGCGGAAGCCCGCTACGAGTGTAAGTATTATAGGCATTATCGGTGGTTAAATCGCGCTTATGCAAATTGCCGTCAAACGTCTCGCCAAGACCGTAAATGACTGTTGGATCTGTTTGCAACCTCATGCCGATACGCAGGCGGTTGATAAAGACTGCTGCGATCATTGGACGCTCTTCGGATCGACCGGTTTCCTTCTCGATGATGGAAGCCATGATCAAAGCCTCGTAAGGCGTGGAATACGGCAGATTCGGGCTGCGTTCCCGCCAGGCATCGGTTAGTCGCTGTCCCATGATCTGGTAAGCACGTTTGAGAACGGACAAGTCACTCATCCCATTGCTGAAATAATAAGTGTCTGGAAAAAACAGCCCCTCTGCGCTTTCCTTCTGCGCTCCCAAGCGGTTCAACAGTTCCCTGTCGCTCAGTCCGGAGGTGTCGTGCTTGATGGCCGGATGCTCGTCGAGCGCCTTGCGCATCTGGCTGAAATTCCAGCCCTCGATAAACACGATTTCACTCTGGCTGACATCGCCCTTGGTAATCTTTTGAACCAGTTGGAACGGGGTGATTTCACGATCCAGTTGATAGTTGCCGGCCTTGATTTCCCCCTCCGTTCCCAAGGTTTTCGCCAGCACAATAAAGGTCCATGGCTCCGGAATCAGTCCTTCAGCACTGAACTGTCTGGCAATGGTACGCAAGCTGCTGCCATGCTTTATCGTGAACTCGTAGGGTGATTGGGGCAGGTGCACAGGGGTATTGGCGAAATACAGCACCCAGCCCGCAGCCAACATGCCCAACACCATGAGCGTGGCGATACCGCGCTTAATGACAGTCATCATCCAACAAACTCCTCAAGCGCGCCGCCAGTTTGCCGGCCGGCCATGTTTTTCCGGCCAGTTCCCTGACCTGCCAGACGCCGATGACGCTGTTGCAAAGCACAACCTCGTCCGCGTCGTAAATTCGGGCCAGCGGCAGATTTTCCACCCTGACCGTCATGCCGAGCTTGCCGGCCATCTCCATGATGCGTTCCCGCTGCACGCCGGCCACGCCGCAGCGCCCAAGGTTCGGGGTGTGCAAGGTCTTACCCTGAAGAAGGAACAAGTTACTCATCGTCCCTTCGATGGCATTTCCATCCATGTCGAGCATTAAGCCCTCGGCAATTTCGGAATTGTTCCATTCCCGTCGCGCCAGCACGTTTTCCAGGCGGTTGAGATGTTTGATCCCGGCCAACATGGGTTGTATGGCAAGGCGTGTGGAGCAAAGGTGTAGCCGCACACCCTCCATCAAATAGTTTGCCGGGTACTGGGGGAGAGTGCTCGACATCAGGATGCGGGTCGGCTCCATGTGCTCTTGAAAAGAGTAACCACGCTGGCTCTCTCCACGGGTGATGATCGCTTTCAGCACACAGTCTGGCGTTTCCTCGATCAATTTGGACATTTCCGCAGCCAGGATGGCTTCAGGCGGACAAACGATGTGAATCGCCTCACAATCTGCGTACAGCTTGTCATAATGGCGTGGCCAGCACAATGGATGGCCCGCTCTCACCAGCAAGGTACGGAAAATCCCATCACCGTATGTCAGTCCCCGGTCATAGACCCCGACTTGTTCGCTCTGAAGACCGTTAACCAGGATCATTGGGATGCCCCCAGAGCCCGGAGCAGCCCCTTCGCCTTGGCGCGAGTTTCGGCAAGTTCGCGCAAGGGGTCGGAGTCGGCAACGATGCCTGCGCCGGCCTTGAAGGTAAGTGCATTCCCTTCGAGCATGAAACTGCGGATCAGTATGTTGAGATCCATGCTGCCATCGAGATTAAGATACCCCATGCTGCCCGTATAAGCATAACGGGGTGAGGGTTCAAGCTCACCGATGATTTGCATGGTACGGACTTTGGGGCAGCCGGTAATAGTGCCTCCTGGAAACAACGCACGTATCACATCGGAAGGGGTCGTGTTCTCGCGCAAACAACCGCGCACGCTGGATTCGATGTGGTGTACATGAGCGTAGCTGCACACCGTCATCAGTTCGCTGACCTCGACGCTGCCCGGTTCGCTGACCCGCCCCAAGTCATTGCGCTCGAGGTCGACCAGCATGATGTGCTCGGCGCGCTCCTTGGGGCTGGCGATTAGCTGCCGACGCAACAGCTCATCCTCTTCAGCCTGCAAGGCGCGCGGATGCGTGCCGGCGATCGGGCGCGTCTCGATCAGGCCACCGCGCACCTTCACCAACCGCTCCGGGGAGGAGCTGATGATCTGGTACTGGCCGAAGTCGGCGATACCCGCGAACGGAGCCGGATTGCTCTCGCGCAGACGCGCGTAAATTTCGGCCGCACTGTCTCGATGTTCGATCCGGGCTCGCCACTGGCGCGCAAGGTTGACCTGGAACACATCTCCTTCCAGGATGTAGCGCTTAACTTCAGCCACCCCTTGCAGGAAAATCTGTTCGTCTTCCTCTTCAAGGTCATGCGCCTTTACCGTGCTGCCAATATATTCGGCAACTCCGCCCAAATCATTGCGCATATCTTCAAGAAGGTGCAAATAGGCTTCCTCGGCGAACAAGTACGTCTGCCCCTCGGCATGGTCGACCATGATAGCCGCAGGAATGCGGACCAAGGTGGCTAACGGGAGTTTGTTTGCCTGCTGCTTTGCCTCGACGGAGGGCTCTAGCTGGTGCAACAGTTCATAGCCGAGATAAATGAACCAGCCCCCGTGAAAGGGAATTTTGCTCCCCCCTCTCTCTGATGGGTGCGCAGCTTTTCTCCATTCTTCATCCAGCACGGAAAGAAATGTTTTTTCTTGTCTTGTCGAACCGGAGGGGAATATTTGTGACTGCACCGGAAAAGCGAAAAGAATATCCCAGCCAGGACAACCCAGAGTTTGCAGGAGATAAGGATAGCGCAACGGGTTTGCCGTATGGAGGCTAAGCAAGTCATGCGTACCGGGGAGCTGTATGACGGGCACAAGCTGCCTTAAAAAACGTAGAAAACCCAGGGGCGTGTTGCCCTGTTGCAGGTATTCAGATCTTGCGAAACACCAGGGTACCGTTGGTGCCGCCAAATCCGAATGAGTTCGACAGAGCGACATCGATCTTCATCTTGCGGGCAACATTCGGCACATAGTCGAGGTCGCATTCGGGATCCTGTTCGACCAAATTGATGGTCGGCGGAGAAATTTGATGATGGATGCTGAGTGCCGAAAAGACCGCTTCGACCCCACCCGCAGCACCAAGCAGATGCCCGGTCATGGATTTCGTCGAATTGACCGCAATGTTTTTGGCGTACTCTCCGAAGCACAGCTTGACTGCCTTGGTTTCGGCCAGATCGCCCAAGGGCGTGGATGTGCCGTGGGCGTTTATGAAATCAACCTGGTTGTGCGGAATACCGGCGTTGCGCAATGCGTTGGTCATACAGCGGGCGGCGCCACTACCGTCTTCGCAGGGCGCCGTCATGTGGTTGGCATCCGCACTCATGCCGAAACCGGGTACTTCGGCATAAATTCTCGCTCCGCGCGCCTTGGCGTGTTCGTACTCTTCGAGCACCAGCACCCCCGCGCCTTCTCCAAGCACGAAACCATCCCGACCAGTATCCCACGGGCGGCATGCCTTTTCGGGATCCTCATTGCGTGTGGACAACGCACGCGCAGAGGCAAAGCCGCCAACCGCCAGCGGAGTCACAGTCGACTCGGCGCCGCCAGCGATCATGATATCGGCGTCGCCGTATTCGATCATGCGTGCGGAATCGCCGATGCAGTGAGTCGCCGTGCTACAGGCTGTAACCATTGCCAGATTCGGGCCTTTTAGCCCATACATGATGGACAAATTGCCCGAGATCATATTGATGATCGTGCCCGGAATGAAAAACGGGGAGATTTTGCGTGGCCCACCTTCCAGATAGGTGTTATGGGTATCCTCGATCATCGGCAGACCGCCGATGCCGGAGCCGATATTAACGCCGATGCGCTCGGCGTTCTCCGGGGTAACCACAATGCCGGAGTCCTTGATCGCCTGTACCCCT
>JAJXTJ010000213.1 GCA_021783895.1 Pseudomonadota bacterium
CTGAGCGCATCGAGGTTCATTTGAGCGCACCCAGCAGCCTCTGCACCGTATCGTCGTACAGCCCGAACAAATCCTTCGCCCGTTCCGTGCCGCCAACGGTAAAAGGCAGCTCCACCGACGGAATTTTTGCCCGCTCCGTCAGCCACTCGGAGGCGCGTCCATCGTTATAAGCGGCGCGGATCACCATTTTCGCCGGCTGCCGCTGCAATTGCACCAGCACTTCCGCCAGGTGGGCGCTGCTCGGCTCGACGCCGGGCTTCGGCTCCAGCGTGGCCACCTCCTTCAACCCCAGCCAGTTTTCCAGATAGGGGAACCCCTTATGCTGAACGACGACAGGGATTCCCTTGAGAGGCGCGGCCAGCTTTTCCCAGTTGGCGATAGCCGTTTTCCAGCGCGCCGCGAACTGGATATGGCGCTGCCGGTAAAAATCGGCGTTGGCGGCATCGATTTCGGCCAGGCGCTTTGCCAGCGCATCCGCCACCAGCGCGATGTTGCGCGGGTCGGTCTGGATGTGCGGGTTGCCGCCCGGATGCACGTCGCCCTCGGCGCGGTCGAGGCGGGAGGGAACTTCCAGCATGCGCACGTAATGGGCCGCCTCGAAATAGCCGGGCTGCCCCGGCTGGATTTTCGGATTGCCGGTTTGGCGCAACAGGATCGGCAGCCAGCCGATCTCCAGTTCCGCGCCGGTGCATACCGCCATGTCGGCGTTTCTGGCCTTGGCGATCAGGCTCGGTCGGGCCTGGATATGGTGCGGGTCCTGCAAGGCGTTGGTGGCCTCGTACACCGACACCTTGTCGCCGCCCAGCTCCTGCGCCAGCGCGCCCCACTCCGGCTCGCAAGCGAGAATGTTGATGGCGGCGAAGGCCGGCAAGGTGAAGACGCAAAGAAGTGCGCCGAGGGATAATTTCGCGATTCGTTCAAACATGACAGCTCCTTTTAAAACGTGTGGGCACCGTGAGCGCCGAGGCTCATCTGGTATTGGAGGAAAACCTGGTTGTCCGTCATGTTCTGGCGCGACTTGTCCTGGGCGAACTGCAGCCGGATGCGGCTGAACTCGCTCGGGTTGTAGTCCACCATGACGGACTGGCGGCTGGGGTTGTAGTCAGGCCGCAGCAGGTTGGCATTGTTGACGCCGTAATCGACGCTGCCGTGATCCAGCCGCTCGGTGCGCAGGCCGGCCCGCCAGTAGGGCGCGAACTGATAAATACCCTGGAGATACCAGCCGGACTGGGTGGCGGAATAGGCGCCCGGCGTGCCGGACGTGCCCGGCGTGACCGCATAGGCCAGGTTGCCGTCCTCGACCCGGCGCAGGTATTCCCCTTGCAGCTTGAAGTTGGTGTAGTAAGGATTGCCATTGGGCGCCCACTTCCAGACGCCGTCCGCCACCCACAGCTTGCTGTTGCCGCTGAACTGGTTGGTCACGCCGGTGTTGAAGGCATCCACGTCGTTCCAGGTACGGTCCTGGGGAGACGTGGCCAGCAGGGAAAGTCCCGTCCGCCAGCTGTTGCTCGTCCCCACGTCGCCGCCCAGATGGGCGAAGACGGCGCTGGCCCCGGCCCCGTTCTTGTTGCGCCCGGTACCGGGATAACTGGCGCCGCGCCCCAGTTCCGCGCCAAGCTCGACGAAGGTATCGGTGGGCGCCAGCCAGCGCAGTTGCACGCCGTCGTTGTTGAATTGCCCGCCGAGGAAGGCCTGGTAGGCCAGCGGCGCATCGACAAAATCCCAGGTGTGGGAATGCTGCTCGTTGAGGTAACCGATGCCGGAAAAGTACCGTCCTGCCTTGACTGTCAGCCCGTGAGACAAGCCCAGAGTCTGGATGAACGCCTCTTCGGTGGAGACGGTGTTGTCTGGGTGGATAGAGAAATTCATGCTGCCGGTAAAATACGGGTCCACGTTGGCGTAGATGCCCAGCTCCGACTCCGTCAGGCCGAAACCGCGCTGGGGCGCGACATCGGCCAGCACACCGTCGGGCAGGTGGAAGCCGGTGATCTGGTAGCCGGCGGGATCCTTGGAATGGTTACCGTAGATTCCCGACAGAATCAGGGAAATGCCCGGGTTGAAAGCGTTGATCGCGGCGGGCGGTGTGACCTGGGGCGCGACTGCGGCCTGGGTGGCCTGTTCCTCTGCCTTGCCGGCCTTGACCAGCGCTTTTCCGGCGGTGGTCTCCGCCTGTTGCAGGCGTTTTTCCAGGGACTGGATGCGTGCTTCGTAGCTTTCCTTCATCTGTTTGATCTGCTCGCGGATTTGCGCCAGCTCGGCGGTATTATCAGCGGCTTGCGCGCCCAGCGGCGCGGCGAGGGCGAGCGCAATGCTCGCCGCAAGGATTTTGCGTTTGAATGACATAACGACCTCGTAAAAAAATCAAAGCTCGTCCCCGCATGATTCAAGCGGGGATCGGCAAGCGGCAGGCGGCTTTTCAGGCCGACTACCGAAACAAAACACCATTGATTGTTAGACGAGGCGCGGCGGGGCGCGAGAAAAATAGGAATAAAGCGGCGCGGAAAAAAACAGGAGAAACAGCACTGCGGCAAGGATGACGGTTTTTTCCTCGGCGGCGAAGAAAACGGGCGGCGTGAACGGGGCGGCACTGCCGATGCCGGCATAGGCCACGCACTTGTAGCAGAACGGAGAATGGGGCAGGTGCTTTCCCTGCTGCGACTGCGCCGGCGCGCTCTCCGCGAAGTGCGACAGCGCGTGCAGCGCCGCCCCCTGCTGGGCGAAGAGCAGGGCAAAAGCCAGCCAGATGGACAGAATTAAACGCAAACGCATTTTTTTAGTCTGAACAATCCGGCATGGGCTGTCAAGAGACCGAGACCTTTCACAACACTCCAACTCCGACTTGCACCCGTCAATATGTGGCAATACACCCAAGGTTATGCGACTCTCTATGCGCTATCTCCATTCCATTGAGGTCACAGAGCTTGGCGATACTTAACAGTTAATCAAGAGACCCATAGGTCATATCTGAGACATGCCAAACAAATTTTGGTTGGCGAATAGCGATGTAGATTAGCAATTAGCGATGTTTATTCGCAATTATCGATGGAATTATCAATAGCCACTCCTGCCTCTCTCGCCTGCCTGTCAGCATGATAGCTCGATCTCACCATCGGTCCGCAGGCAGCATTGGAAAAACCCATCTCCTCGGCCGCAACAGCATAGCGGTCGAACTGGGCCGGTTCGACGAAGCGCACTACCGGCAAGTGGTGCCGAGTCGGCTGAAGGTACTGGCCGATGGTCAGCATCTCGACGCCGTGGGCGCGAAGGTCGCGCATCACTGCCAGGATTTCCTCGTCGGTTTCGCCTATCCCCACCATCAGGCCGGACTTGGTGGATGCTTGCGGGTAGCGTCGCTTGAATTCCTGCAGCAGCTTCAATGAGTGAGCGTAGTCGGCACCGGGACGGGCCTGCTTGTACAGGCGCGGCACGGTTTCCAGGTTGTGGTTGAGGACGTCGGGCAGGTCGTTTGCCAGCGCGTCCAGCGCGACTTCCAGCCGACCGCGAAAATCAGGCACCAAAGTTTCGATGCGGGTGTGCGGGGATTGCTCGCGGATGGCGCGGATGCAGGCAGCGAAGTGGCCGGCGCCGCCGTCCTTGAGGTCGTCGCGGTCAACGCTGGTGACCACCACGTACTTCAGCCCCATCACCGCGACCGATGCGGCGATCTGCGCCGGCTCATCCGCGTCGGGCGGCAGCGGCGTGCCGTGGGCGACATCGCAGAACGGGCAGCGGCGCGTGCACAGGTCGCCCAGGATCATGAAAGTGGCGGTGCCGTGGCTGAAGCATTCACCGATGTTGGGGCAGGAAGCTTCCTCGCACACGGTGTGCAGGTTGCGGCTACGCAGGATCTGCTTGATCTCCTGGTATTTGGCCGAGGTCGGCGCCTGGGCGCGGATCCAGCCCGGCTTGCGCAACGGCTCGGAAGGGACGATCTTGATCGGGATGCGCGCGGTTTTCGCAGCGCCTGTTTGTCTGTTTTCAGCCATGGAATTT
>JAJXTJ010000214.1 GCA_021783895.1 Pseudomonadota bacterium
TCGGTCCATTTGCGCGCCCATTTCACCGCCTTCACTGCCTGCTCGAGCACCTGGTCCGGGCTCATGCGCAGCTTCTTCTCCATGTGGATCGGGCTGGTGGCGATGAAGGTGTGGATACGGCCCGAAACGGCCGGCTTGATCGCCTCGCCGGCGCGCTCGATGTCGCGTTCCAGGGCGCGCGCCAGACCGCACACCGTGCTGTCCTTGATGCTGCTGGCGACCGCCCTGACCGACTCGAAATCACCGTTGCTGGCCGCCGGAAAACCGGCCTCGATCACGTCCACGCGCATCCGCTCGAGCTGCCGCGCGATGCGCACCTTCTCTTCCCTGGTCATGGAAGCGCCGGGGCTTTGCTCGCCGTCGCGCAGGGTGGTGTCGAATATGATCAGTTTATTTTTCATGACGGGCTCCGTTGCGGAAGTCGTAATTCAACCTGGAAAACCTTAGTTGGACGGGGTGGAATGTGCGGTGCAACGACTTAGCCTTTCCGCCTTCTCCGCACCGCGCCCCACAGCCAGTCCGCGTAAGCAGACAGCGCGTACAGCACAAAGACGCTGAACAATACCCGCGGCGGGTCGGAAGAAATCAGGATGAAGGTCAGCACGATCAACAGGATGCTGACGAAGGGCACGCTCTTGCGCAAGTTGATGTCCTTGCCGCTGTAATAACGGAAGTTGCTGACCATGGTCAACCCGGCGAACAGAGTCACCCCCCACACCAGCCAACGAATATCGGCGCCGGAGATATGGTAATCGTTCATCTCCCATACCAGACCGGCCAGCAACGCCGCAGCGGCAGGGCTGGGCAAACCCTGAAAAAAACCCTTGTCGGCAACTTCATGCTGGGTGTTGAAACGCGCCAGCCGCAGCGCCGCGCCGGCACAATAGACAAAGGCGGCAATCCAGCCCAGCTTGCCCATGTCCTTCAGCGCCCAGACATACACGATCAAGGCGGGCGCAACGCCGAACGACACCATATCGGAAAGTGAATCGTATTCCGCCCCGAACGCGCTCTCGGTATGGGTAAGGCGCGCAACCCGGCCGTCCAGGCCGTCCATCACCATGGCGATAAAAATCGCCACCGCGGATTGCTCGAAATGCCCGTTCATGGCCTGGACGATGGCGTAGAACCCGGCAAACAGCGCCGCCGTGGTGAACAGGTTGGGCAGCAGATAGATGCCGCGCCGGCGCAACCGACCATCCAGTTGGGGTTTGCGATTGGCGAGGTTATAGTCTTCAGTCATAACAAGCGACCTTCACGTTTGCCCTTTCTCCCTCTGGGAGAAAGTTGGGATGAGGGCAGCCCCGCGTGCGGGAGAGGGAGCAAACGTAAAAAGAGCTTGTTTTGAATAAAGGGCGTCATGGCAGAAAGGGTCGCTGCTCAGCCAACATTCAGCGGCAGTTCGGACAGGACGGTTTCCCCGGCACGGACCTTGTCGCCGATGCTGACTCGCACCTGGGCGGCCAATGGCAGGTACACGTCCACACGCGAGCCAAAACGGATAAAACCGTAACGCTGTCCGCGTGCAAGCCACTCACCCGGCTTGGCATAGCACAGGATGCGCCGCGCGATCAGCCCGGCCACCTGAACGCAGGTGATGTCGTAGCCGCAATCGGAACGCAGCCAGATGGCATTGCGTTCGTTTTCCGTGGAGGCCTTGTTCAGGTCGGCATTGATGAATTTACCGGGGTTGTACCAGATTTCCTCGATCACGCCATCCACCGGACTGCGGTTGGAATGGACATTGAACACGTTCATGAACACGCTGACTTTCTGCGCGTCCCGCTTGAGGTAAGGATCCTGAATGCGTTCGACGGCGACGATGCGACCGTCTGCGGGGGCGATCACCAGATTGCGCGCCGTCGGCGCACTGCGCCCCGGATCGCGGAAAAATTGCAGCACGAACAGGCTGATAATCCACAATGGCAGCGCCCACAGCCAGCCGGCCAGGAACGTAACCAGCAGAGAAACCGCCACAGCGCCGGCCAGGAACGGCCAGCCCTCACGGGCGATGATGGGGTGGGGATAATTTTTCACTGGGGGGGCGATACCGATGCACATAATAGGTGAGGCGTGAGAGGCGAGGCGGGAGGCGTGACGATTTGTCGCCTCCCGCCTCACCCCTCCCGATTTAGTTCTTGGACTGATCGACCAGCTTGTTCTTGGCGATCCACGGCATCATGGAGCGCAGCTTTGCGCCCACCACCTCGATCTGGTGCTCGGCATTCAGGCGGCGACGCGCCGTCATTTCCGGATAGTTGGTTTTTCCTTCCAGAATAAAGCGCTTGGCATATTCGCCATTCTGGATATTCTTCAGCGCTTCCTGCATCGCCCAGCGCGATTCCTCGTTGATCACCTTCGGGCCGGTGACATACTCGCCGTACTCGGCATTGTTGGAGATGGAGTAGTTCATGTTGGCGATGCCGCCCTCGTACATCAGGTCGACGATCAGCTTGAGCTCGTGCAGGCATTCGAAGTAGGCCATTTCCGGCGCATAGCCGGCATTGGTCAGGGTTTCGAAGCCGGCCTTGACCAGTTCAACACAGCCGCCGCACAGCACGGCCTGCTCGCCGAACAGGTCGGTCTCGGTTTCTTCGCGGAAATTGGTTTCGATCACGCCGCCCTTGGTGCCGCCGTTGGCCGCCGAGTAGGACAGGGCAACACTCTTGGCCTTTTTGGATACGTCCTGGTAGACGGCGATCAGGGATGGCACACCGCCGCCCTTGAGGTACTCGGAACGCACGGTGTGGCCGGGGCCCTTGGGCGCGATCATGATGATGTCGAGATCGGCACGCGGCTGGATCTGGTTGTAATGGATGTTGAAGCCGTGGGCGAAAGCCAGAGTTGCCCCCTTCTTCAGATTGGGCTCCACATCGTTGCGCCAGACATCAGGCTGCTGCTCGTCGGGCACCAGGATCATTACCACATCGGCACCCTTCACCGCATCGGCAACTTCCTTCACCGTGTGGCCGGATTTCTTGGCCTTGTCCCATGAGGCGCCGCCCTTGCGCAGGCCGACCGTCACCTTGACGCCGGAATCCTTCAGGTTGGCGGCATGGGCATGGCCCTGGGAACCGTAACCGACGATGGTGACCTTCTTGCCCTTGATGATGGAGAGATCGGCGTCCTTGTCGTAATAAACTTTCATTTTCTTCCTTTCGTTAAATAGCTATCAGCTATCAGCTATCAGCTATCAGCAGGTCGTTGTTCACTGACCGCTGACAGCTGACCGCTGACAGCTCCTTATTCAAACTTTCAGTATTCTATCACCCCGACCGATGCCGGATGCGCCGGAACGCACGGTTTCCAGAATAGCGCCCTTGTCCAGCGCTTCGAGAAAGGCATCCAGCTTGTAGCCTGCGCCGGTCAGCTCGATGGTGTAGGTCTTGTCGGTGACATCCACAATACGGCCACGGAAGATGTCCGACATACGCTTCATTTCCTCGCGCAACCCATCTTCGGCGCGCACTTTCACCAGCATCAACTCGCGCTCGATGTGGCCGGCTTCGGACAAATCCACCACCTTGACCACGTCGATCAGTTTGTTGAGCTGCTTGGTGATCTGCTCGATCACGTCATCGGAACCGCGGGTGACGATCGTCATGCGCGACAGAGTAGCGTCTTCGGTCGGCGCGACCGTCAGCGACTCGATGTTGTAGCCGCGCGCCGAAAATAGTCCGGCAACACGGGACAGAGCGCCCGCTTCGTTTTCCATCAACAAAGAAATTATATGCCGCATAATTTTATACCAAAATCATTTCATTCAATCCCTTGCCGGCGGGAATCATCGGAAAAACATTTTCCTTCTGGTCGGTTATGAAGTTCATGAACACCAGCCTATCCTTCATGCCGAACGCCTCTTTCAGCGCACCCTCGACGTCTTCCGGCTTCTCGATCTTCATGCCGACATGGCCGTAACTTTCTGCCAGCTTGACGAAATCCGGCAGCGCATCCATATAGGATTCGGCATAAC
>JAJXTJ010000215.1 GCA_021783895.1 Pseudomonadota bacterium
GTCATTGACGAAGGTGAAGCGTCCTTCACCGTCCAGCGTATAAATGAAGTCGGGCGAGCTGTTGACCAAAAAGCGGTGCCATTTTTCCGACTGCTGCAGGCGTTGCAGAATGTGGTTGTTTTCGCGCTCCAGGCGGCGCCGTGTCAGCGTGTTGTCGATGCGTCGCAGCAGTTCTTCGGGTTCGTAGGGTTTGCGCACAAAATCGGCTGCGCCACCGCGCAGTGCCTTAATCGCGGCATCGATCGTGCTGTCGCCTGAAACCACAATCACCGGCGTTTCCGAGCTGCGGTCTGCCACAAAGCGCAACACTTCGGTGCCATTGAGGTCTGGCATACCCAAATCAAGCAGAATCACGTCGAATTGCTGTTTGCCGATGGCAACCAGTGCTTCACAGCCGCCGTTTGCGGTGATCACGTCGTATTCACGTGTGGCCAGGAGCCGGGAAAGCCCCTCGAGAATCAGTGGTTCGTCATCCACAATAAGAATTTGTGGCTTGACCGGGAAACTGGCGACCGTGCTTCGGGGCGGTGGCGATTCAATCAATTCATCAGACACGTGTGTTTCTCCTTGAATAGCTCGGGTTACATCGACCCATAGCGCGTTGTCATGAGCGGGGCCTGACCGTTTTGCAGGGTTGGCAGGCGGATTACAAAATGGGTGCCTTGCGGCGTGCTCTTACAGCTCAGCTGGCCATTCATACGGTCAACCAGGCTGCGGCTGATGGCGAGGCCGAGACCGGCGTGGTCGCCGCCTTTTTCACTCACCACCGGTTCGAATAAATGCGCGGCCACCGATTCCGGCAGGCCGGGACCGGTATCGGATACTTCAATATCGATCTGACGCTGACCGTTGGCCTCAACGATTCGGGTCGTGAATTTGAGGTGGCCGCCGGCGGTCATGGCCTCGACGGCGTTCTTGGCCAGGTTGAACAACACTTGCTTGAGCAAATCTTTTTGCAACGGCATCGGTGGCACATCGGGATTCAGGTCGATCTGCACGCTGACCTTGTTCGGGGTAAACAGGGTGCCCAGCGCCATTCGCACCAGCTCCGACACCACACTGTTGACCGAGACCAGTTCCATCGCCGCCGCCGGAACGGCGACCGTTTCTTCGGCAGCGGTGATGCCGCGCACGATGCGTGCCACCCGCTCGATTTCGTCACCAATAATGCCGAGGTCGCGCTGTACGGCTGAATCCGTCCCCAGACGCGTCGATAGCAGATTGAGGTAGTTGCGCATGATGGTCAGCGGATTGGCGACCTCATGGACGGCGCGACGAACGCGGTCACGCGGAATGTCATCGCCTGCCACAATTGCTTTGACTTCAGGTTCGCTCTGGACCACCGGGGGGGTGGGTTCGGACTCAAGAATCGGTGCAGGAATCGGGGGCGGCGGCGCGGTCTGTGCAATCGCGACGGGAATCGGCTGCAAGGCCTCAACGCACTCCGCCAGAATGAATCGCCACAGCGGGGTATCGGCCAGACCGGGGGCCGCATCGCCCACAATGAGGATGCCCGTTTGCCCATTCTGAAGCGGCAGGGGCTGACACAGAAAGTGAGACACACCCAGCAGGCGGGCAATTTGTTCGTCAACCAGCGCAGCATCTGTGGCCCCGCGCGCAAACAGCTGCGGAGCATTGCGGGCCAGGGCTCGTGGCAGGGCAGAGTGGCCGTCGTCAGGCGGCACGGCCAACGCACCCAGGCCTGATGCGGCAGGGAGGAGGCTGCTCACGCGCAGGGCGCCATCGCCGGCAGGCGAAAACAGGCAGGCCCGCTCCACCCCGAACAGGGCGCGCAAGCCATCCTGCAGTTGAACAAACACGGCTTCAGGATCGCGCGCATGTCTGAAATGACCATGCAGCGCAGATTGTGCGGCCTGCGCGGCGTACAAGCGAGCGAGGCGATCAAAACCTGCGCCATTGCTTTGTATGACGGTATCGACCAGGCCAAAGCGCAAGGCCAGCTGACGGGCCTGCACCTGACTTTCGGCCAGCAGTTGACTCGCTTCACCCGCGCCCATGTGCAGGGTCGCGAGCGCTGCGCGCACGTCGATGCTCACCACGGCATCGACGCGCGTCACCAATTGGTAGGCCAGTTGAACAATACGAACCAGCGGGTGGGCTGCCCGGCCGCGTGCCAGCGGTTCGGCGTGATAACGAACCGCATCGGCCATCCAGCCTTCGGCATCGAGCGCGCCCAACCAGTCGGCCGCATGTTCAGGCGAAGCCAAGCCTGGCTCGAGGTAATCACTGAGGTTATGGCTCAATCCGGCGGTCCAGGCGGCGTCGGCATCCACCGTGCCCGAGCGCACGCCAAGGGACTGCGCCAGGTGCGCCACACTGATCGACTGACGCCAGCGTGCGGCATACCCCACCTGCGCTGCCCCTGCTGCCACTGGCGCCGCGAGCAGCAGCGCGCGCAGCAAATCCTGCTGCGTCTCGAAATCGGTAGGCAAAATCTGCAGGCGCAGGGCCAGTACGGGATCGTAGCGAACGCACGCGGCAAACTCTGCCTGTGCTGCCACGCCCCGCATCAGATGCTCTATGGCCTCGGCCACCACGCCCGGGGCGCAGAGACAGTCCATTAGCTCCGATTTCTTTAGTAAATTATCCGGAAGTTCACGCATGTCGTTGCTCTATATAATGATTTTTGCTAAACAGTCAATCGAGGGCGTAAAATAATCGCCGTGTGCTCAAAAACTGTTGTTTTCAAGTTGTCGAGCACCATGTCCGTTAAGCCCCTATGCGGATAAATTTCTGTCGTTTAATTTAGTGAAGCCAATGCATATGAATAAAGCTGTTCTGACCGGATTGATGTTGCTGTGTGTTCACAGCGGCGCTTCTGCGCTCGACGGGGCGCCCATGTTGCAATTAAGTGGCCAGATCAGCACCGGCTTGCCTGAGCCCCGCCCCACGCTCGACTATTCCTCAATGCCCGAGTTGAGTGCCCAATCGGTGCTGGTATTCGATCAGGCCAGCGGCCAGCCTTTGCTGGCCAAGAACGCCACCATGCAAACCCCGATCGCTTCGATCACCAAGTTGATGACCGCCATGCTTGTCATGGATGCGGGCCAACCGCTGGATGAGCGCATCACCATCACATCGGAAGACCTCGACACGCTCAAAGGCACGGGTTCACGCCTGGCCATTGGCGAAAGCTATACGCGCGGCCAGTTGCTGCATCTGGCGCTGATCGCATCCGACAACCGTGCCGCCCACGCACTGGGCCGCACCACCACGGGTGGTCTGCATCGCTTTGTTGCCAACATGAACCGCATGGCGCAGGCCTTGCGCATGAACAACACGACCTTTGTCGAACCCACCGGCCTGTCGAGCGAAAACCGCTCCACCGCCATCGACCTGGCCAAGCTGGCTGATTACGCCTATCAAAATTACCCGGAGATTCGCCACATCAGCACCACCGGCAACTACACCCTCGGCACCCAGCGCGTGGTGCTGAAGAAAAAACGCCGTCAGGCTGAAGTACGCTACCGTCAAGTGGCGTTCAATAACACCAACCGTTTCACCCGCGCCGATGACTGGCATGTCGGCTTGTCGAAAACCGGCTTCATCAACGAAGCCGGCCACTGCCTGGTGATGCAGGCCAATGTGGCACAGCGCGACGTTATCATTGTGCTGCTCGATGCCCAGGGTACCAACCGCCGTGCCGGTGACGCGGCACGCATCAAGACCTGGCTGGAAAGCGGCAGCACGTCACGCCGCGCCGACAACCACTACTCGCCCGCATCGCGTACCTGATTTTCCCTGCCGACGCACACGCGTCAGCCAATCGGGGGATGAGCGTTATGATGAACGCTCATCCCCCGATTTTTGTTTTATGTCGCCCGATCTCGCCCAGCAGCTGCTGCTGAAAACCCTGTTGCCCCTGGCCCTGCTGATTGCCGCAGGCGGCATCTGGCCGCGCTGGCAAACCGGTATTTCCATCGTCGGGCTGCGCGGCGAAATCAAC
>JAJXTJ010000216.1 GCA_021783895.1 Pseudomonadota bacterium
GTTCATTTCCGCCGGCTTTGACGCCCACCGCGAGGACGACATGGCGATGCTGAATCTCACTGAGGCGGATTACACCTGGGTGACGCAACAGGTTAAAACCATCGCGCAGAAATACGCCCATGGCCGCATCGTTTCCACCCTGGAAGGCGGCTATGCCCTGCCCGCACTGGGTCGCAGCGCCGCCGCCCACATCCGGGTGCTGGCAGGACTATGAGTCCGCACCAATTCAAACCCATCATCCCGGAATCCGGGCTATATTGTAGAAATCCGATACCCCTGTCGCAATGAGAAAGGAAGCTGCATGGATACCCGCGAGGAAATGCAAAAAATGCTGGATGGCCTGGCCCAGCAACGTGACGAGCTGATTGTCCAGGCTCATCTGGCCAAGCTGGAAGCCATGGAAGAATGGGAAAGCATGGAAGGCAAACTGACGCAGCTGCGTGCCAGGGCCAGCCTGGTGGGCGACTCCGCAGAAGACACCGCCAGGAACGTCAAGACTGCTGCCAAGCAGTTAGCGGATGAAATTGCCCTTGGTTACGACAGGATACGCAAACTGTTTTGAAGGCTGCTTGATCCTGGAAAAAGCCGTTAACCACAGAGAGTACGGGGGAAAATAGAAGGCAAAAGGCAAAATTTAAGATCCTTCCATGGGCTTGATTTTTGCCTTTTGCCTTTTGCCTTTTGCCTTTTGCCTTTTGCCTTTTGCCTTTTGCCTTTTGCCTTCCGGATCAACCGGCGGCGTAAGCAATCACCCAATAGCGTGCGAATTTTCCCATCGCCATACACAGCGCGGCCTGCCACGGATTGAGGCGTAGCCAGCCTGCAGCCAGGCATAACGCATCGCCGATCAAGGGCGCCCAGGCAAGCAGCAATGCCGGGGTGCCATAACGGCGCACCTTCTCCACGTGTTTGAGTCGTTTGGTTTGCGGCACCAGCCAGCCCATGCCGAAGCTCACCATACCGCCCACCGTGTTGCACAGGGTGGCAATGCCAAGAGCCGTCCACATCGTTGACGGATAGGCTTTAAGCAGCGCGAACAGCACCGCCTCCGAGCCGCCCGGCAATAGCGTGGCCGCGAGAAAGCTGCTGACAAATAATGAAATCAGGCTGGCGGTTTCAGTCATTCCGAAACATTAAGGATTACAGTTTTCAGAAGCGCCTGCCGAGAGCAAATAGCGTCATTCGATTGGCGCTGAAATTGACGTAGGGATCGTAGGCCACACGTCCAAACCAGGGCGCGTAATCGTAAGTCAGTGCGATACCGCTTCCCTCAACGTTATCGCCCGCCGTGTTCTTCCCGCTTTTGTAGGACAGATCAATTGTAAACCGCTGCTTTTCGGCAAACCTGCGACGCGCTATCAAGTGGGTGACGCGCTGTCCGGTGCCGAGCCGGTCATCCTTGACCATGTATAGCGACAGTTCGGTATTACTGATCGCGCGCGTACCGATACCGAGCGTGATGGCATCGTTCGGATCGAAGTTGAGATTGTAGTAATCATGTAGATTGGTGCGGCCAAAGCCGACAATGGCAAAGGTGTCGCCGCCGATTTCCGCATTCGCCGAGCCACCCAGAAATCCGCGTGAGGCCACCTGGACGGATAGAACCAGACGCGCGGCACCCAAGTCAGCGTGCCTCTCGTAACCTGCACGAGCTTGTTGAAACCCAAGCCGGTCGCGGTAATAACCAATCCATCCAACATTGTCACCATAATCGGCGCGCAGGTTGAGGTCAGCCGCATTATTGCCGTCGCTGATACGGTAAAAAGCAGGGGTGAGCTTGAACGCCAGCGGCGGCTCGCCTCCTCCGGCCACGGGTTGCGCCAATACATTGGTTGCCAGCAGCACGGCCGCCGCAGGCAGGATGGAAAAACGAATTTTCATACGACACATAGCACGCCTTGCTGTTCGCTCACTCGATTTCATTCCGGAAAAATCAATTATCCCGCCAGACCCTTTTTCAGCAATTCGGCCACCATCTCGTTCAAACCCATCTGGCGCGTTTGCGACAGGGTCTGGATCTGTTGCACCAGTTCACTGTTGAGTTTTACTGCAAACGGCACCAGGCCCTGCGCCTGATCCAGCTTGCGCTGTTCGCGCCGATCCGGCATGGCCCCGGCCTCACCGCCGAAACGGCCGGGGATGCCGGCCTGTTTCATCTGGCTGTTGATTTTCAGTCCCTGGTTTTTGTACAGGTCGGTTTTTTTCATGGTGCGAGTCCTTCATCAATTGAGGCGCTTATTCTACGCGTGAAGGCAGTAGTACAAGAATGATATAATTTGCCGTTTTTCAGCACCTTATACAAACATCATGGAAGCAGAACGCCTCAATCAGATCGATGCCACCCTGACCGACCTGGTGCGCCGCACCGCCGAACTTCGGGGGTATCTTTGACTTCGATACCAAGCTAGGCCGTCTCGAGGAAGTCAACGTGCTGGCTGAAGACCCGGCCATCTGGAACGACCAGAAACGCGCCCAGGAACTGGGCCGCGAGAAGAAATCGCTGGAAAATGTGGTGCTCACGCTGCAAAGCCTGGACCAGGGTTTGCGCGATGCGCGCGACCTGTTCGAGATGGCGCGCGAGGAGAACGATGACGCCACGCTGGAAGCAGTGGGCGACGATACGGCACAGCTGGAACAAACCGTGGAAACCATGGAATTCCGCCGCATGTTCGCCAATCCGATGGACCCCGCCAACTGCTTCATTGACATTCAATCCGGCGCGGGAGGCACCGAGGCGTGCGACTGGGCATCGATGCTGTTGCGGCAGTACCTGCGCTACTGCGAGCGCAAAGGTTTCAAGACCGAAGTGATGGAAGTTTCCGACGGCGATGTGGCCGGTATCAAGTCGGCCAGCATCAAAGTGGATGGTGAGTATGCCTACGGCTTTTTACGCAGCGAAACCGGCGTGCACCGGCTGGTGCGCAAATCGCCGTTCGACTCATCCGGCGGCCGCCATACCTCGTTCGCCAGCGTGTTCGTCTACCCCGAGGTGGACGATTCCATCGAGGTCGATATCAACCCGGCCGATCTGCGTGTCGACACCTACCGCGCGTCCGGTGCAGGCGGCCAGCACATCAACAAGACCGATTCTGCGGTGCGCATCACGCACATCCCCACCGGCATCGTGGTGCAGTGCCAGAACGACCGCTCCCAGCACAAGAACCGCGCCGAGGCCATGTCCATGCTGAAATCACGCATGTACGAAGCCGAATTGCGTAAACGCCAGGCCGAGCAGGACAAGCTCGAAGCCGGCAAATCCGACGTCGGCTGGGGCCATCAAATTCGCTCCTACGTGCTCGACCAGTCTCGCATCAAGGACTTGCGTACCAACGTGGAAATTTCCAATACCCAGAAAGTGCTGGACGGCGATCTGGATGAGTTCATTCAAGCCAGTTTGAAACAAGGCGTTTAACCATGACCGATACCACGCAACAAATTCCGCAAGACGACAACCAGATCATCACCGAGCGGCGCGCCAAGTTGGCGCAGTTGCGCGAATCCGGCGTGGCGTTTCCCAACGATTTTGAACGCCGCGATTACGCCGCCAGGATCCACGCAGCGTATGGTGAAAAAACCAAGGAAGACCTCGAAGCCGCGCCGGTGGAAGTGCAGTTCGCCGGGCGCATGATGCTGAAACGGGTGATGGGCAAGGCCAGCTTTGCGACCTTGCAGGACATGGGCGGACGTTTGCAGATTTATGTGGCCAACGATATTACCGGCGAAGCCACACACGAGGCATTCAAGCATTGGGACCTGGGCGATTTTATCGGCGCCACCGGTGTGCTGTTCAAGACCAAGACCGGCGAGTTGTCGGTGCGTGCCACATCGGTGCGCCTGCTGTCGAAATCCTTGCGTCCCCTGCCGGAAAAATTCCACGGCTTGAGCGATCAGGAACAGAAATACCGCCAGCGCTATCTTGATCTGATTACCAACGAGGATGCAAGCCGGGTATTTGCAACG
>JAJXTJ010000217.1 GCA_021783895.1 Pseudomonadota bacterium
TTTCCCTCGGCGACCACCTGTCCATTTTCCTTGACTGCCTTCAGGTGGCCAAAAAAACTGCCCCATTCATGACGTTCGATGGAAATCACATCCTCCGGGTATTTGAATTCCCCCAGCAAGGGCGTGGGGATCCATTTGAAGTCGACCCCGTAGACATCCCGGTTGCCTTGCTTGAACAGGTAGCGGCTGGTGAACTGGTCGTCACTCTTGATGTCGTAGCCGGACTCCCGCAGCCGGTGCAGGGAAATTTCCTCCTTGTCGCGCAGCTCCCCGATGAGGCGCTTGACGGAGCCGTCGGCCTCTGTGAGCGTGGTTTCCACCAGCGGTTTCGGCCACCAGTGCCCCAGCCCCTGGGCCGCTGTCATCCACAACACGGCATACACCGACACCAGGGATAAGGCTACCGCCCCGGCTGTCATCCAAATCCAGGGCTCGCCGCCCTTGAACCAGTCACGCATCGCTTGATTCCTCAGAGAGAGCTGTACTTTTCGCGCAGGCGCTGGCGCACCAGCTCAGCCAGGGTGTTGATGAAGAAGGTGAAGATGAACAGCACCAGAGCGGAGAAAAAAAGCAGCAGATAATGCGTCGAACCCACCGCCGCCTCCGGCATCTCCACCCCGATGTTGGCCGACAGGGTGCGAAAGCCGGTGAAGATGGACATGTCCATCACCGCGGTGTTGCCCGTGGCCATCAGGACGATCATGGTTTCGCCGATGGCACGGCCAAAGCCGACCATGATGGCGGAGAAAATGCCGGGACTGGCAGTCAGCAGCACCACGTTGAACAAGGTTTGCCAGGTTGTCGCGCCGAGAGCCAGGGAGCCGCTGGTCAGGTGCCTGGGCACGGAAAATATCGCATCCTCGGCGATGGAAAAGATGATGGGGATGGCCGCAAAGCCCATGGCGATGCCGACTACCAGGGAATTGCGCTGCTCATAGGACCAGCCCAGTTCGTTACTCACCCAACGCGGCATGTCGCCGTTGAAGAATGCTGCTTCGACGGGATGGCCCAGCGAGACCGCTCCCCATATCACCAGGACAATGACGGGGACCAGCAGGGCTGCTTCCCACCCTGGCCCCACGTTTTTGATCAAGTGCCCGGGAAGCCGATGCCAAACCCACGCCGTGATCACGAAGCTGAACGGCAACAGGAAGATCGCCATCAGCGTGCCGGCGAGATTGTTGTCGACGAAGGGCGCCAGCCACAAACCGGCCAGAAAACCCAGGATCACGGTCGGCAAGGCTTCCATGATCTCGATGGAGGGCTTGACCACGCTGCGCATTTTCGGCGACATGAAATAGGCCGCGAAAATGGCACCCAGCACCGCCAGGGGAACCGCCACCAGCATGGCGTAGAAAGCTGCCTTCAATGTGCCGAAGGTGAGCGGCGCAACGCTGAATTTCGGCTCGAAATCGGAGTTGGCCGCGGCCGATTGCCAGATGTAATCCGGCTTCTCGTAGCTCTCGTACCAAACCTTGCCCCACAGTGAGCCGAAGGAGATTTCTGGGTATTCGTTTTCGATGTGGGCCGAACGGATTTCGCCTTTTCCTGTTTCCAGCACGACGGCGTTGGCACGCGGCGCAAAGGCCGCCAGGCGGGCCGGAGAACCGCCGGTGGCGAGCTCGACCAGCAGGCGCTCGGAGGTGGCGTAATAGAGATTTACCGCCCCTTTTTCGTCGGCGGCCACGAAGCCCTTGCGGGCATGTTCCGGGGCGACCAGGGTGACCGCCGCGCCCATCGGCTTGAATTCGCGGATAGGGGTGAAGGTGTTTTTGTTGTGGGCGTCGCGCACCTGGAACCACTGGGCCAGATGCCCCTGGTCGGTCCCGAGAATGAGGGAGAAGCCGCCCGACAGCAATGCGGCCGCGGTGACGCGCTCGCCTTCCGGCACGACCGCCACGGTCTGTTTCAGACTCGGTGCGTCCTTGTTCTGGACATCGAAATGGCTGACGAAACGACCGCCGTGAACCACGTAGAGATCGCGTTGCTTGACCTCAAGCAGAATCTGGTCGATCTCGCCTTCCAGCTTCGGCAACTCATGGATGGCCGCACGCTTCGTGGTGACCGATTCGCCGCTGAAGTCGCTTTCGCTTGTGAAATTGGCCAGCAGCAGGCGGTTGTCCGCGGTCAGCGCGATGGCCGTGGTTCCCTCATCGTCATGCTGGATGGCCAGGCGCTTCAGCGGCTGACCGGCATCGTCCATCACCAGGGCGTCCGTACCCAGGGGATAAACCAGGCCTGGAACAATACTGCGGATGTCTTTTTTTGGATCCTTGGGATCCTGGGTAAAACTGACCTTGTAGTCGTCCTTCAACAGCACGATGCGACCGTCAGCCAGGCCGAAGCCCATGGCACGCTTGCGCAGATCGCCCGCCGCGAAACTGGTGGCCTGAACCGATTCCGGCAAGGCAACCCGTTCCTGAAGCAGGGGCTTGCCGTCACGAAGACTGAAAAACGTGACACCGCCCTGGCTTGCGACGCGGATACCGATCTCGACCTGCTCCTCCATGCCGAGGTGAACCGTCGACTGGTCCACGAGCGCCGGCACCGCCAGGGGCTTCAGGTCGTCCATGTGGGGCGGCATGAACAGGGGCGCCACCACGCCGGCCAGATAGAAAAAGATCGTACTGATCGCGACGATCACGCTCAGGCCGCCAAAGACCATGACGTACTTGAACAGCTTGTCCTTCGCCATCCGGCGGCCGGTGTAGCCCGCCGCCGAGGTAATGCTGGCCTCAATCTTTTCCATGGTTCACCACTTGTTCATCGCCATTGACTCGCTTGTGCCGCGCGCACGAATCCGGGAAAAAGCGAGCCGAACCTTGCAGGGTTCGGCTCGGTCCGCGGTCGCTGGAAGCCGACCGGATTACTTGACTTGACGAAGCTGACTGAACTGCTCGACCAGGGCCACCGGACGGCCTTCATCCTTGGTCTTCTTGTTCAGGGCATAGATCACGGTCTCGCCCTTGGGGCCGGTGCCGATCTCGGTGTAGGTGAAGGTGATTTCCTTGTGGGCCAGATAGTCCTGGAAGTCCTTCCACTCGCCGAAAACGTGGTAGCGGCCGTTACGCACCACCTCGCCGTAGAAGGCGCCGACATCTTTGGTGCGGCCGTCGTAGATGTCCTCGGCGGCGGTGGGTTTGTCCAGATGGTCGCCGTCCTTGCTGGTGATGCCGAAAACCACGGTTTCGCCATCGGGGCCTCCTCCGACGCGGGCACGCGTCAGGGGAACCTCGTCGTGCTCCATCAGGCCCAGGTAGATCTTGGGCTCGGTCATCGCATAGATGCGGCCGTTCTCATGGAAGACCATGAAATAGGTTTGCTTCTGGGCGGGGGCTTCGGCTTTCGCTGCGGCCGGTGCGCTTTCAGTCTTGGCGACAGGCGTTGCCGCCTTGTTGCTGGTCGGGGCCTGCTGGGTGGCGCAACCGCCCAGGGCGAACAGGGCAGACAGCGCGACAACCGATTTTCGCTGCAGGGTATTCAACATGTTTTCACTCCATTCTGGTTGTCCGCGCGCGCCCCGTCAGAGGCGCGCAGCGGAGTAATTGCAAGCGGGATCAGTTGATGCCGAGGTCGCTCAGTGCTTTGTTGGCCATGGCGGCTGGCATCGGCACGAAGCCATCCTTGACCACCACTTCCTGGCCCTGCTTCGACAGCACCATCTTGAAGAACTCGCGCTCCAGAGGGGGAAGCGGCTGGTTCGGGCGCTTGTTCACGTAGACGTAGAGCACGCGGGACAGCGGGTAGCTTTTATTGAGCGCATTCGCGGCGGTGGCTTCAACGAAAGGCTCGCCATCTTTCTTGGACAAGGGAATCGCACGTACGCCGGAGGTGATGTAGCCGATGCCGGAGTAACCGATGGCGCCGATCTGGCCGCTCACGCTCTGCACCACCGAGGCGGAACCCGGCTGTTCGGCCACGCGCTTGGTGAAGTCACCCTTGCACAGG
>JAJXTJ010000218.1 GCA_021783895.1 Pseudomonadota bacterium
TCGCTCACCGCTTTCCGGATAAGCGCGTTTCGGCTTTCTCCCGCCCGCTCTGCGGCGGATGCCAGTCGGTGGCCGGTTTCATCGTCAAGGTAGATGTTGAAGTTCATAGCGCCTCCTTATAACATGTATATATGTTATGCCTCGTTCAATAAAATTTCAAGCAGCAATCAAAGGGGACCATTTGAATGGCAATTGATAAGGTTCGGAAAATGCAGAAGGGGCCTGTCGGCCCCTTCCTTGATGCTTTTGCCGGCACGGATCAGACGCAGCCGGTGGGCTTGGGCAAACCGCCGTATTTGGTGATCGGCTTCATCGGGCCGGTCATCCACAGCTTGAATACGGTAGTCTGTTCTTCGCCCAGGTATTTGGCGAATTTCCGTATCGGCGGCACGCTGCCGAATTCCTCGAAATATTCGCGGGCTTTCATGATCTGATTCCATTTGACGTCATCGAGCGCATAGCCGTCGGCATCAACCATTGCTCGGCCGATTTCCTCGGTCCATGCGTTCATGTCGGTGAGATAGCCGTCACCATCACGATCTGGAAGTTCCATAATTATCCATCCTTTCTGAATCCGAAAATTATTTGTAACCACACCCGCAGCGTGATTGCTTGCCGGGACTGTGTGTGGTCAGCGCCACACGGCAAGGCCACTATTTAGACCGTGTATACGCATTAGACAATAACCAATTAAAGTAGTCAAGAATTATTTTGTACTCATTCTAACACCGGGAGACTCTGAATGAACAGGCTCGCATAATGCGTATAATCGGGTTTTAATTTGCAATATTTCTCAGGTTATCGAATGTCAGTCATCCGGGTTTTGCCAGACTTGCTCATCAACCAGATCGCCGCTGGCGAGGTGGTGGAACGCCCTGCTTCGGCCTTGAAGGAGCTGCTGGAAAATAGCGTGGACGCGGAGGCAAAGGAGATTGCGGTTACGCTGGCGCAGGGCGGGATAAAGCAGCTGCGTGTTGCCGATGACGGCATCGGCATCGTCGCGGAGGAATTGGCGTTGGCGCTGGCACGTCACGCCACCAGCAAGATCGCGTCGCTTGATGATCTGGAGGCGGTGAACAGCCTCGGTTTTCGGGGCGAAGCGCTGGCCAGTATTGCCGCAGTGTCGCGCCTGTCGCTGACCAGCCGCCGACGGGGTGAGCGTCATGCCTGGAAGGTCGAGGCTGCCGGCGGCGACACCTCCGGCTTGCAGCCGGCCGCGCTGGAGTCGGGTACGGCAGTGGAGGTGCAGGACTTGTACTTCAACACGCCGGCGCGGCGCAAGTTCCTCAAGAGCGAATCGACCGAATACGGCCATTGCGAGGAGATGTTCCGGCGTATCGCCTTGAGCCGCACCGATATCGGCTTTGCCCTCCAGCATAACGGACGCAAAATCTGGCAACTTCCCGCCGGGCCGATGGATCGGCGTGCCGCCTCGTTGCTCGGCGATGAATTTTCTGCGGCCTCGGTGATTCTGGACGAGCGTGCCGGCAGCTTGCGCCTGTGGGGCATGGCGAGCCTGCCCGGATTTTCGCGCGGTGGGCGCGACGCCCAGTATTTTTACGTCAATGGCCGTTTTGTGCGCGACAAGCTGATCGCCCACGCCCTCCGCGAGGCTTACAAGGACATTTTGCACAACGACCGCCATCCGGCGTATGCGCTGTTCCTGGAAATCGATCCGGACGGGGTGGACGTCAATGTGCATCCCACCAAGATCGAGGTGCGATTTCGCGATTCGCGCGCCATCCACCAGTTCATTTTTCATGCCCTGAACAAAGCGTTGTCGGCGCCGATCCGCGCCCGGCAGGAATCCTCTGCCGCATCGGCAGCCGAACCGTTCGGGCAGGCTTTATCGGCCCCTTATCCCCGGCAGCAATCCATGCCGCTCGGCGTTGAGCAGCGGACCGATCTGTATGCCTCGATGTTCGGCCGCATCGGCAGGCCGGAGGCGGCCCAGCCGACAGATGCAGCGGCGGAAATCCCTCCGCTCGGCTTCGCCCTGGGGCAGTTGCACGGTGTTTACATTCTGGCCCAGAACGCCAACGGGCTGGTGGTCGTCGACATGCACGCCGCACACGAGCGGGTCACCTACGAGAAGCTGAAAGCGGCTCTCGACAATCGCGCCGTCGCCATGCAGCCGCTGCTGATCCCGGTGTCGTTCCATGCCGGGGCGCTGGATGTTGCCGTGGCAGGGGAGCATGCCGCCGCGTTCAGCGCGCTGGGTTTCGACATCGCCATGCTGTCGCCGACCACGCTGGCGGTGCGGGCGCTGCCGGCGCTGCTGCAGGATGCCGATCCGGTGCTGTTGGCGCGCGATCTGCTCAAGGAATTGCGCGAGTTCGGCGCCGACCGGGTGCTCGCCGAACGGCGCAACGAACTGCTCGCCACGCTGGCCTGCCATGGCTCTGTGCGCGCCAACAGAAAACTGGCCGTGCCGGAAATGAATGCCCTGCTGCGTGAAATGGAGGCCACCGAGCGCGCCGACCAGTGCAATCATGGCCGCCCCACCTGGCGCGAGATTTCCATGGAAGAGCTGGATCGGCTGTTCATGCGGGGGAAATGAACTCCTTGATGACGCCTGAATTGCCCCCGGCAATATTCCTCATGGGCCCCACCGCCAGCGGAAAGACCGGCGTGGCGGTCGATCTGGTGCAGCGTCTGCCGTGCGAGATCATCAGCGTGGATTCGGCCCTGGTTTATCGGGGCATGGACATCGGAACGGCCAAGCCGGATGCGGCGACATTGGCGGCAGCGCCACATCATCTGATCGACATTATCGATCCGACCCAGAGTTATTCCGCCGCGCAGTTCCGGCAGGACGCGCTGCGGCTGATGACGGAGATCACCGCGCGCGGCCATGTTCCCTTGCTGGTTGGCGGCACCATGCTGTACTTCAAGGCGCTGCGGCAAGGGCTGAACGATTTGCCGCAAGCCGACCCGGCTACCCGCGCAAGCATCGACGCAATGGCCGCCGAAAGCGGCTGGCCCGCCGTCCATGCGGAACTCGCCCGGCTCGACCCGGCCACCGCAGCGCGCCTCAATCCCGCCGATGTGCAGCGCATCCAGCGAGCGCTGGAGGTGTGCCTACTCAGCGGTCAGACGATGTCCTCATTGCTCGAAGAGGAGACCGCCGCCGACCTCCCTTATAACATCCACGCCCTGGCCCTGCTGCCGGGCGACCGCGCCGTACTGCACCAGCGCATTGCCCAGCGTTTCGACGCCATGCTGGCGCAGGGACTGATCGAGGAGGTGGCGCAATTGAGGCGGAATGATGAGCTCGATCTTTCCCTGCCTTCGATGCGCTGTGTCGGCTACCGCCAGGCGTGGCAGTACCTGGATGGAGAATTCGATTTGCCCGATCTGCGCGAGAAAGGCATCGCCGCCACGCGTCAGTTGGCGAAACGGCAGCTGACTTGGCTGCGTGGCATGGAAGGAATTACTGCATTCGATTGCCTGGAGAGAGGCTTGTCCGCAGCGATTTTCGAATGGCTCCGCGGGAGGCTGTAAAAAGGCGGGGCGGTTAGCAACCAGGAATGGTGTTGCGGCTCTTGGGAACAAAACCAAGATAGCTGATCGCTTTTAGATATTTGCGCTCACGCACGCCGACTATATTGGAGGCAGGCATATAGTTGTAATTTTCGCTTAGAGTGTCATCCAATTTGCTAAGTAGTTGATCATTGCAAATGGTTTTTGATGCCTTATTGCAATCAAACGAAGCTGCATAGGTAAGCGTTGTCGCAAGAGCAAAGATAATTGAGACAGTGAAATGTATTTCCATGATTTTTCACTATTGAATCAGAACGTTCAGATTCATCCCAGAAAAAGTAGTTAGTCCACGAAAGGCACGAAAAGCACGAAATGGGGTAAGCAGGTATTTCGCCGTAAGGCGAAAACTCGCAAAATATTCAGAAAGATACAGTACTGAAGATCGTCACCCAATGTATAAA
>JAJXTJ010000219.1 GCA_021783895.1 Pseudomonadota bacterium
GATATCGTGTTCGAGGGGATACTGTTTTACAGTAAAAATTCCGCCGTCCAGCTCGATCTTGGCGGCTACGCCAAGGGCTATGCACTCGATCTGGCGGCGGATTACCTGCGTGCCCAGGGGGTGAAAGGCGCGCTGATCAATATCGGCGGCAATATCATCGCGATTGGCAGCCGCGGCGGCCAACCCTGGCGCGTTGGCGTGCAAGATCCGCGCAAGCCCGGGGCGATCGCCTCGCTGGAACTGCGCGACGGCGAAGCGATCGGCACTTCGGGCGATTACCAGCGTTATTTCGAGCTCGACGGCAAGCGCTACTGCCACATCATCGACCCGCGCACCGGTTACCCGGCGCAGGGCGTGCGGGCGGTGACCGTGCTGATTCCCAAGGGGAACCATGCCGGCACACTGTCCGATGTTGCTTCCAAACCGCCATTTATCGCCGGGGTGAAAGGCTGGCGCGAGGCGGCGAAAGCCATGGGGGTGGAGAGCGCCATGTTGATCGATGAACGAGGAGAAGTCTACCTGACGGCGGCGATGAAAAAACGCCTGGAGTTTCAGGAAAAGGGGCTGGTAGTTCATGAAGTTCCCTGATTCAGCGACTCGTCTTTGCGGTAAAATAATAGTTTTGTATTTGGCAGGAACCAAGGACTTCCAATGATCGGCATTCTAATCATCGCGCATGGCACTTTGGGCGACAGCCTGATTCACTGCGCCAGCCATGTATTCGGCGACCGCCAGCCGCAGTTGCAACAGTTTGGGGTGGCGGTCCAGGACGACCCCGTCCGGCTGTTGCCTCAGGTGCGGGAGATTGTCGCGGGGCTGGACGATGGCAGCGGAGTGCTGATTCTGACCGACATGTATGGCGCCACGCCGAGCAATATCGCCTGCCGCCTGATTGAGCCGGGCCGGGTGGAGTGCATATCCGGGGTCAATCTGCCGATGCTGGTGCGGGCGATCACCTACCGCAACGATCCGCTGGAAGCGGTGGCGGAGAAGGCGCTCTCCGGCGGCCACGATGGTGTAGTACACGTTACCAAGGAAGCCTGCGATGTTACAGCAAGACATTGAGATCGTTAACAAGCTCGGTCTGCATGCTCGCGCCTCCGCCAAGCTGACCCAGATGGCGGGTCAGTTCAAGAGCGAAATCTGGATTGCGCGCAACGAACGGCGCATCAATGCCAAAAGCATCATGGGCGTGATGATGCTGGCGGCGAGCAAGGGCAGCATTATCCGCCTTGAGATCGACGGTGCCGATGAAAACGAGGCGATGAAAGCCATGCTATCCCTGATCGCCGACCGGTTCGGAGAAGGTGAATGATGAAAATAGCCGTCAGCCGTCAGCCGTCAGCCGTCAGCAGGAGCGAGGCGCGATGAGTTTTACCATGCACGGCGTTGGTGTATCCGGTGGTATCACCATCGGCTATGCCCATTTGATTTCCCACGCCGTCCTAGAAGTCCCCCTTTACACCCTGTCCAAACCCCAGATTCCGATCGAAATCGCCCGCTTCGAAGCGGCGATCGAAGTCACCCGCCACGAACTGGAAGCATTGCGCACCAACATTCCCGCCGGTTCGCCAGCGGAGATCGACGCCTTTCTCGGCCTGCATCTGCTGATCCTGCGCGATTCGACGCTGTCCAAGGCGCCGATCGAGCTGATCGGCAACCAGCGCATCAACGCCGAGTGGGCGTTGAAGCAGCAGATGGACGAGCTTTTGCGCCAGTTCGAGCAGATCGAGGACGACTATCTGCGCGAACGCAAGGCCGATGTTGTGCAGGTAGTCGAGCGTGTGCTCAAGGAATTGCTCGGCCACCCCAGCACGGCGGGCCAGCCCGCCAGTCCCGACCTGAGCCGGATTCTGGTGGCGCACGATCTTTCTCCCTCCGACATGATGCTGTTCAAACAGCAGCGTTTCGCCGCGTTCATTACCGATGTCGGCGGCGCCACATCGCATACCGCGATCGTTGCTCGCAGTCTGGACATTCCGTCGATCGTGGCGCTGCACCACGCGCGCCAGTTGATCCGCGAAAACGAGTTGCTGATCGTGGACGGCACGCAGGGCGTGGTGATCGTCAATCCGGCCAGGCAGATCCTGGCGGAATATCGCCTGAGACAAAGCCAGTTGGAGATCGAGAAGCAGAAGCTCAAGCGCCTCAAGTCCACCCTCGCCACCACCCTTGACGGCACGGCGGTGGAACTGCACGCCAACATCGAGTTGCCGCAGGACATTCCGCATGTGAAGGCGTCCGGCGCCACCGGCGTCGGCTTGTTCCGCAGCGAATTTCTGTTCCTCAACCGCGACGACCTGCCCGACGAAGAGGAGCAGTTTGCCGCCTACCGCAAGGTGGCGGTCGAGATGAGGAATCTGCCGGTGACGATCCGCACCCTGGATCTGGGCGCCGATAAACAGCTGCGCTCCTCTGAACGCAGCAGCGACAACCCCGCCCTGGGGCTGCGCGCGATTCGCCTGTGCCTGTCCGAGCCGCAGATGTTCCACACCCAGTTGCGGGCAATCCTGCGCGCTTCCCATTTCGGCAAGATACGCATCCTCATCCCGATGCTGTCGTCGTTGAGCGAGCTGCGGCAGACCCTGCATCTGATCGGACATGCCAAACAGGAACTGGCGCTGGAGCAAATCCCGTTCGACGTCAACATTCCGATCGGCGGCATGATCGAGATTCCGGCTGCGGCGCTGGCCGTGCAGCTGCTGGCCAAAAGCCTGGATTTTCTTTCCATCGGCACCAATGACCTGATCCAGTACACGCTGGCGATCGATCGCACCGACGATTCCGTTGCGCACCTTTACGATCCGCTTCATCCGGCGGTGCTGCAACTCATCGCCATGACGATCGCCGGCGCCGAAAAGGCGGGAATCCCGGTTTCGGTATGCGGCGAGATGGCCGGCGACGTCCGGCTCACCCGGCTTCTGCTCGGCCTCGGCATCCGCGAATTCTCCATGCACCCCGCGCATATCCCTGCGGTCAAGCAGCAGGTGCTCAAATCCGATCTACCCCACATTGCAGGCGTAGCGCAAAAAATGCTCAAAACGCAGGAGCCGGAAAAGCTCCAGCAACTGCTGGTCAGGCTGAATGCTTGAAAATCAGCGGTCAGCGGTCAGCGGAAAAATTTAACCCAACGCGGCGAAGCCGCACATCAAGCTGACCGCTGAAAGCTGATAGCCAAACACCAAACACGCTATAATTCCCGCCATGCATTCGCTACAAAATTCCGTCGGCCTCGTAACGCCGCAAACCGCGCATTTCGACGCACCGCTCACGCTGAAAAGCGGCGCGGTGCTGGACGGCTACGATCTGGTTTACGAAACCTATGGCAAGCTCAACGCCGATAAAACCAACGCGATCCTGGTTTGCCACGCGCTGTCTGGCAACCACCATGTTGCCGGCTATTACCCTGGACAGGAGAAGCGTCCCGGCTGGTGGGACAACATGATCGGCCCCGGCAAGCCGATCGACACCGAGCGTTTTTTCGTCGTCGGCCTCAACAACCTGGGCGGCTGCCACGGCTCGACCGGGCCTTCCAGCATCGACCCGAAAACCGGCCAGCCTTATGGCGCGGCCTTCCCGATCGTCACGGTGGAGGACTGGGTGGAGGGCCAGGCGCGTCTCGCCGACCGGCTCGGCATCGAAACCTTCGCCGCGATCATGGGCGGCAGCCTGGGCGGAATGCAGGTGCTGTCCTGGAGCATCCTCCATCCGCAGCGCGTGCGCCATGCCCTGGTGATCGCCGCCGCGCCGTGGTTGACGGCGCAGAACATCGCTTTCAACGACGTGGCGCGGCAGGCGATCCTGACCGACCCGGATTTTCACGGCGGCAACTTCTATCAGCACGGCGTCATTCCGCGGCGCGGCCTGCGCCTGGCGCGGATGCTCGGCCACATCACCTACCTGTCGGACGACGTGATGG
>JAJXTJ010000220.1 GCA_021783895.1 Pseudomonadota bacterium
TGCCTGGAGCATGACGGTAACCAGCAAGGTGGATATCACCCGTGCCGACCAGCGCGGATTTGCCACCGGTGTCAACGAATTCGCGGGCTACGCTGCAGTAGGCATCGGCGGGCTTGTCACGGGCTATCTGTCGGTCGCCTACGGTCCGCGCGAGGCGCTTTTTGCTTTCACGCTCGCAGTGATTCTTGTGGCGGCATTGGTTGCCATGGCGTTTGTGCGTGAGACGTTGCCATGGGCCAAGACCGAAAGCCATGAGCACACCAATCGGTCTTATGCCGGACATCGCCCGCGTTTTCCGTCTGGTGTGTCGGCTCATCCCGGAACCCGGGAGATCTTCATGCTGGTTTCCTTTCGCCATACGACCCTGAGTACGCTCTGTCAGGCAGGAGTAAGCAATAAGATTGCCGATGCACTGCTTTGGGTGCTGTTTCCCGTGTTTTTGCATGAACATGGGCTGGACATTGTGCAAACTGGATGGGTCACCGCCGTGTACGGCATGGTGTGGGGTGCCTCACAGCTTGTGACGGGGGCGTTATCTGACACAATCGGGCGCAAGAAAACCATCGTCGCGGGTCTGTGGGTACTTGGCGTGGGTATCGCTATTGTGCCCGAGGTAAGCGGCATAACTGCCTGGACAGCAAGCGCTGTTGTCATGGGCGTCGGGATGGCGTTGCTCTATCCCAATCTTATTGCGTCCGTAGCCGATATTTCCCATCCAAACTGGCGCAGTTCCGCGCTTGGCACCTACCGCTACTGGCGCGATACGGGCTATGCTATCGGGGCCATCGCGCTGGGACTGGTCGCACAATGGGGCAACGGCATCAACGCTGCATTCTGGTTCACCGCCATTGTTCTGGGCCTGTCGGGGTCGTTTGTCGCCCTGCGGGCCGAGGAAACGCATCCCAAGCTCAATCCTGCTTGAATTTGGCTGATGCCGGTGCGCCGGTGGCGACGGAATGCATGCATTCGGAGCATGGCTGGCTCAGTGGCAGCGGAATGCGGTAATTTCCGCTCGGTCCGGCGGCCTTTGAACACGCTCAAACAGGAGACACTTTATGAGCCACAACATTACCATTGTTGGCGCCGGCTTCGCGGCCTTGACGGCGGCGCGCCGTCTACGGCAGCTGGACTCCTTAGCGCGCGTCACCCTGGTTTCACCGCTCCGGGAATTCGTTTTTCTTCCCAGCCTGATCTGGGTACCTTCCGGCAAGCGCAAGGCGGCGGACATCGTCGTGCCGTTGGATAAATTCCTGTCCAAATATGACATCGATTTTGTGGAAGGTGAAGCCAGCGGGCTGGAGGACGGCGGCCGCATGCTGCTCACCACCGCAAGACCGGTGCGCAACGACGGACTGATAATCGCCAGCGGCGGGCGCTTCATCAAGAAGCTGCCAGGCATCGAGCATGCGATCCTGCCCTGCGAGGGCATTGCAGCCGCGGAAACATTGCGCGATCGTTTGAGCGCACTCAAGGATGGCACGGTGGCGCTCGGCTTCGCCGGCAATCCGAACGAACCCGCGGCGATGCGCGGCGGGCCGATATTCGAATTTCTGTTTGGCACAGATACGCTGCTGCGGCAGCAGGGGCGGCGCGACCGCATCCGGCTGGCGTTCTTCAATCCCATGCCCAAGCCGGGAAATCGGCTTGGCGAATCGGCCGTGCGCCGCCTGATGTCGGAGATGAAGGAACGCAACATCGAGACCCACCTTGGACACAAGCTCGTCGGATTCGAGGCGGGCAAAGTGAAGACCGAGGGCGGGGAATTTGGCGCCGACATCATCGTATTCATGCCGGGGATGACCGGCAATGCATGGTTCGATGCGACCTCCCTGCCGCGCTCGCCGGGCGGATTCGTGCAGGCAGACGAACGGTGCCGCGTTGCGGGCTTCGAGCGCACCTACGTCGCTGGCGATGCCGGCAGCTATCCCGGCCCCGACTGGATGCCGAAGCAGGCCCACATGGCCGACCTGCAGGCGGAGGTCGCGGCAGCCAACCTTGTCGCGGAGCTGTCCGGCAAGACTCCGGACAAGACATTCCAGGTCGAATTGATGTGCATTGTCGACAGCCTTGACGCCGGCATTTTCGTGCGCCGCACCGAAAAGGGAGCAATGGCCTTGCCCCCGCTTGGTTTGATGCACGGCGCCAAGGCGGCATTCGAGCGCTGGTATTTGCGCCGGTATCGGTAGATTGAAGCATGGAAGCAGTCGATATACCGGCCTCGGTCTCGCCGCAGCCGAGCCAGTTCGCGCGTCACAGCCGATCGTACGCTGATTTCAACGCGAGGCAGGAGCATAATACCCGCCATGGATGCAGCGGAATATAACGCCTGGTACGACACCCCACGCGGCAGATGGATCGGCGAAACCGAATTCCGTCTTGCCAGACATCTGCTTGCTCCACAGCCGTCGGACACTTTAGTCGATGTTGGATGCGGAACGGGCTGGTTCACCCGGCGCTTCGCCGAGGAAGGGTGTATCGCGACCGGGCTGGACATCAACGGCAGCTGGCTCGCATTCGCGCGGGAACAAAATGGCGCGAACACTGCCTGGGTGGAAGGGGATGCCAGCTGCCTGCCCTTCCCGGAGCGACAGTTTGACCTGGCTGTCTCCATCGCAGCCCTCTGCTTTGTAGCCGACGAACGAAAAGCAGTTTCCGAAGTCGTCCGGGTGACGAAAAGGCGCTTTGCCATCGGCTGGCTGAACCGGTCTAGCCTGCTGTATCGCGCGAAAGCGGGTCACGGAGCCTATAAGGGGGCGCATTGGCGCACCCGATCCGAGGTTCGGTCGCTGTTCGACGGCCTGCCGGTGCATGGGTTGGTGATTCGCAGTGCCGTATTTTTGCCAAGCGGACAAATAGTTGCGGAACTACTGGAGGATGTGGTTCCGGGATGGCTTCCTTGGGGCGCCATACTGGTGGCGGCTGGGAACGTGGCGCGCGCGCCTGATTAGGCTATGCGACGCGAACGAGCAGGATAGTCGGCTACACCAATCTTCCCGACATCATGCAACAGGGAGCCCCAGTAAATCTGGCGTAATTGATAATGGTCTGTGGTGAAACGACGTGCCAGTACCAAGGTATGACAGGATACCCGTTTGGAATGGTCGCCCGTTTCGTGCTCACGAATATCCAACGCCTCAGCCAACGCCTCGGCGAAGGCGGCATCTGCCCGTTCCACGGTTTCCGCTTCCGCACTCATGATGGCCCCTCAAACTACCTTTAGCGATATGGGCATTTTCCCACGAGGTTGTAGCAAAAGGTTAACACCACGCCGCTCAGAAAACCAAGCACACCAACATTACTCAAAGTGAAGTGCGCACAGGCAGCGTTACGATCGGCTCGTCCAAAGATGTCCCAATCCGCGTGGCCCACGCATCAGCAAGTAGGCGGCGGGGATAACGAACATCGACAACAACGGCGCCGTGACCATGCCGCCCACCATCGGAGCGGCGATACGCTGCATGATCTCCGAACCCGTTCCGCTGCCCCACATGATCGGCAGCAGGCCGGCGATGATCACGGAAACCGTCATTGCCTTGGGGCGAACGCGCAACACCGCCCCCTCGCGTATCGCATCCAGCAAATCCGGCAGTTCAGTCTTGCCCGCGCTGAGCCGGTCGCTCCATGCGTTCTTGAGGTAGAGCAGCATGATCACGCCGAACTCCGCCGCCACACCCGCCAGGGCAATGAAGCCCACACCGCTCGCTACCGACAAATTGTAGCCCAGCATCCACATGAACCAAACGCCGCCCGCCAGCGCGAAGGGCATGGTCGCCATGATGAGCAACGCTTCGCCGAAGCCGCCGAAGGTGAGGTACAGCAGCACAAAAATGATGGCGAGCGTCGCCGGCACGACAATCTTGAGCTTCGCCTTGGCGCGCTCCATGAACTCGAACTGCCCTGACC
>JAJXTJ010000221.1 GCA_021783895.1 Pseudomonadota bacterium
GGGTCGCACCTCAACCTTATCCGGACTTCACGATGGCCACCCCAACACCAGGGACGACCGAAGCAAGGCAAGCCGCTTCGGGCTACGCCCTCCGCGCCTTGCCTTGCTCTCAAAGACTTACACCACTTCCTGGGACATTACCAGGTTTCCGCATTCGGGAAGGGCCCATCACCCGCAGGGGGTGATGGGCCGGCGTGCGTAAATTAGGGTGCTGGGGGCAGAATACGGTAGAGTTCGACCTTGCCACGAACGTATGGCGTGCGCGGGCCCTCCGAAGCTTAAGCTTGGCTCGCTGTTCTTTGGAACACCACTTAGGTGGGGTTGGGCGTTGTGCGGTGAACCCGCCCGCGTTTTGTCATTGATTCAGATTCGCCGACGCGCCAACTGGATCGACGGGATAGCTATCCAACCTGAGTCACCAATTTAGTCCAAGGGCCGCTTCGTCGCCTGATCAGCACCCCCATCATCCGACATCCATGTCTGCCAGCATAGTCCTTCAAAACGTTCATCTTGATCTGCCGATTTTTGATGTGTCGGCTCAGTCCTTAAAAAAGCGCGTGATGCGCGTCGGGCGGCGCAACCGCATTGCCGAAGACAACACCGGCGTGGTTGTGGTGCGCGCCATGGATGACCTGAGCCTCGAGCTACAAAGCGGCGACCGTTTGGGACTCGTCGGCCATAATGGCGCGGGAAAAAGCACTCTGCTGCGCGTCCTGGCTGGGATTTACCCGCCCAGTGCTGGCACCGTTGACGTCCGCGGAAGGACTGTGCCACTTCTGGACATTAGCCTTGGCATGGACGATCAATCCACGGGGCGGCAGAACGTCCGCCTCCGCGGTTTGTTGCTCGGCATGAGCGACAAAGAAATTAGACGAAAGACCGAGGACATCGCCGCCTTTACTGAATTGGACGATTATCTCGATCTGCCCTTACGTACCTATTCCAGCGGCATGCGCGTTCGTCTAGCCTTTGCAATTTCAACTGCAGTGGAGGCTGACATTCTGCTACTGGACGAAGTGTTGGGTGTGGGTGACGCCGGCTTTCAAGAAAAAGCAAACAGGCGCCTGCAAGAACTGCACGCTCGTGCGGAGATCGTTGTGCTGGCGATTCACTCCAGTGATGCGATCCGCAAGACATGCAATAAGGTTCTATGGATGGAGCGGGGCAAAGTTAGAATGTTCGGCGATGTGAACGAGGTAACCGCTGCGTACGAAACGCATATGGGCGCACTGCCGGCTGCCTAGGTGTAAAGCGTCAATGCGTTGTTTCCTGACGAGGGAAGCCGAGACATGGGGGCCGCCCACCGATTCCGCCGTGCGGGCGGTGCCAGTTGGTCGTCCCTGATTCATTCATTTCACGCTGGGTCAGCGCTTGATGTACAACGAACATCTGCCACAGCAAGCCTTGAACCACGAAATCCCGGTCCAGGCACTCAAACGATGGCAAAGCTCCTATCCTGATCTGTTCTCAAAAGCGGTCAGCAATCATGCGGGACCTGACAATTAATCTGCATCTCTCACGATTGTGTCTTTATGCAGCAAAGCACAATAGCGCCAAAAATTCGGCGCAGTCCATAAACGGAAAAGACTCGTCGCGTGCCAGAGCAGGTAACGCCACCTCCAATGGCTGCTGCGCTGTGCCGCGTGTGTCACCTGAAGTTCTGGTGCGTAATGCAATTGCCCCCCGGCGAGCCGCAGACGCGCAGACAGGTCAAAATCCTCCGCATACAAAAAAAACCGTTCGTCAAACCCGCCAACGTGGCGGAACGCCGCAGCGCGCAATAACAAAAATGCGCCCGGTAGCCACACTACCGCACCCCTCGGATGCCAACCAGGCATGCGCCTACGCACAATTTCCAAAGGCGTCAACAGCCCTCGATTGCTTGCGACATTGCCCGTTGCAGGATCCAATAAGGAAGGCGCCAGAACGACATCTTCGGGTTGTGCGCGAGCGATCAAATCGCTGAACACATCCCGGTTCAATCGAATGTCAGGATTTATCACCGCGAACCATTCGGTTTCGCAAAGAGCGAAAGCGGCGTTATGATTTGCGCCAAATCCCCTAGGTCGACCGTTGCTAATTTCAAAGCAGCGCTCGGGCTTGTTTTCCTTATAAAAAGAAGCCCCGGCATGCCCAAGATTATGGGTCAGAATGATTCTTCCAACACGCTCAGAAGCATACTTTGATAAATCATCCAACAGGGCTTTGACTAATACTTCCTGTCCATGTGAAACCACGGACACTGTCACATCCGCTTGAGGCGAAAGTCGAGGCTTCAGCGGCATCGCTTCACTATCAAATGTTTATCCAGCGCGCGCCAGATCATCGCCGTTGTGGCGACTCGCGACCTCTGAATCAATCGGCGCTTTTTCCACATCGCTGGCAGAAGCCGCATGGCACTCGCCTTGGCCAAGAAAATCGTTTTGCAGTGGCCGGCAACAGAAAAGCGCAGCACAGTGCCAAGCTGAACCAAAAAATGCAGCGGCAAGAAAAGCCAGAACAATGGCTCTGGCATATTTTTTAAGTACACCCAAAGTAAATTTCTTTGGCCGTAATACACCGAAAAATCGCTTCGGCGCCCGCCGGTCAGTGCGGACCCGACGTGTGTGACGATGGCATCAGTCACTTGCACTGCCTCAAAGCCCGCTAGGCGTAGACGAAAACCCAGATCGACATCTTCGATGTAGCAAAAGAAATCATCGTCAAATCCTCCGACCCGCACCCATGCGTCGCGCCGGTATAGCGCGGCGGCAGCACACACAGAAAAAACAGATTTCACAATACGCTGCGCTCCACCCGGCATGTCTCCTTGACATCCATATCCACGGCGCCATACCAGACCACTGACATGCATCGCATCCCCATCACCATCGACGACTCCGGGATGCCCGGCCATCAACTGCAGGGAACCCAATGCCGCAATATTCTGCGAAACATATGTCTGACGCAGCAGATTTTCCAGCCAACTTTCCCGCGGAAAAGCATCAGGGTTGAGTAATGCCACCCACTTGGTCTTGCAGCGCGACACGGCAAGATTATTTGCCTGGGCGAAACCAACGTTGTCTTCCAGCGCCATCAGTTCCACTTCCGGATAGGATGCGATCAATTCGCACGACTGGTCGGTGCTTGCATTGTCGACGACGATGATCCGCTCAGGCTGTAGCGTTTGCTGTTGCAAAGCTTTCAGACATTGCGGCAGGAACCGGGCGGCATTCCAGTTCACGATAACCACGGAAACATCGGCCCTCGGCTGCTCGTTCATCACTGCAAGGCGACTGTACGGTAAAGGCTGTCATAAAAAAAGGCCTCTTCCTCCACACGCAAGGGCATGGGAAGCCGGTCCTTCCACTCCTGCAGCAAGCTGCGCTTGGCAAGCACCTCGCGCACCGCCTGCGCCCAGTCCTGCGCGGAACCCACCGTCACGCAGCGCCCGGCCTTGAATGCGCGCACTGCTTCCGCAGGTGCGCCATGATCGGACACCAGCGCCGGAACATCCAAGGCGGCTGCCTCATGGAAAATCAACGAGAACGTTTCGGGCACTAGGGAGGGAAGGCACAACAGATCGGACTGCGACAATTCCTTGAACAAAGCACCCTGTGTCACCTCCCCCAGCCATTTGACCCGACAGTCTGCTGCGATCAGTCTGTCGATTTTGTCGTGATAAGCCCCATCCCCGCGACGTGCACCCATGACCCGCAATTCCACTGCGGCGTCAGGCAGCAATGCCAGTGCTTGGAGAACAATATGCAGACCTTTTTGTGGAATGAGCGTCCCGGCGAACGCTAGCACCAAGGCATCGCCAGCTGGAGCTGCCGATGCCTTGCTCCCGCGAAGCAGAGCCAGCAAGTTCAACCCATGCGGTACAACCGGGAAATTCAGATTGGGAAA
>JAJXTJ010000222.1 GCA_021783895.1 Pseudomonadota bacterium
TGGTGTGGGTGACGCCTGCCGGTGCGCATGGCAGCCGCACTCAGGGGGTGGGCGTGCAGTTCGCCTTCAACGAAAGCGGCAAGGCGGCGCAAAACAAGATTGAAGGTTTGCTCGGCGGTTCGTTAAAATCGGTGCGTCCCACTCACACCATGTAACACCGCCCTGCGGTGTGCCGACACCGCATGTACATCGATTCCCACTGCCACATCAATTTTCCCGATCTTGCCGGCAAGTTGCCCGAGGTGTTCGACCTCATGGCGGCCAACCAGGTGAGCCATGCGCTGTGCATCAGCGTGGAGCTGGAAAAATTCCCTGAAATTCGCGCCCTGGCCGAGGCACATCCGAACGTGTATGCATCGGTCGGGGTGCATCCCGATCACGAGGACTGCACCGAACCGACGGTGGAACAACTGGTCGCACTGGCCGATCATCCCAAGGTGGTGGCGATCGGCGAGACCGGGCTGGATTATTTCCGGCTGACCGGTGACCTCGAATGGCAACGCGAACGTTTCCGCACCCACATCCGCGCCGCACGGGCCTGCCGCAAACCCCTGGTGATCCACACCCGTTCCGCGGCTGACGACACCCTGCGCATCATGCGCGAGGAACACGCGGGCGAGGCGGGCGGGGTGATGCACTGCTTCACCGAAAGCCTGGCGGTGGCCGAGGCCGCCATCGAGATGGGGTTTTACATCTCGTTTTCCGGCATCGTGACGTTCAGGAATGCCACGGCGCTGCGCGAGGTGGCGGCGGCCATCCCGCTGGAACGCATGCTGATCGAGACCGATTCGCCGTATCTGGCGCCGGTGCCGCATCGCGGTCGGACCAACCAGCCGGGGTTCGTGAAACACGTGGCGGAAGAAATTGCTCGGGTGCGCGGGATGACGGCCGAAGCGGTGGGCGAGGCCACCACGCACAACTTCTTCCGTCTGTTTGCCGCGGCCCGGCCCTGAGTCGGGCGCAACGCGCGGCTGATTCCAGAACGTTCAGCCTCTGAGCGGCTGCTTCTGGATGGTGATCTGGCTGGAAAGCGCTTCCGGGCGATGGAGGTAGTAGCCCTGCCCGTAACCTACCCCGATTTCCTTCAGCGCCAGCAGGGTGGTCTCGTTCTCGATGTACTCCGCCACGCAGCCGATTTTCAGGGTTTTGGCGATCTGGGTAATGGCTACGACGATGGAATGGTCGTGCTCGTCATGCACCATGTTGCGCACGAAGCTGCCGTCGATCTTCAGATAATCCACGGGGAGCATCTTGAGATAGCCGAAGGAGCTCAGGCCACTGCCGAAATCGTCCAGCGAAAACTGGCACCCCATTTTCTTCAGCTCCGCCATGAAACGGGCCGCATGGGAAATGTTGCGAATGGCGGCGGTTTCGGTGATTTCAAAGGTGACCAGGCCCGGCTTGACGCCGCTGCGCAGGATTTCACGTTTGACAAAATCGAGCAGGTCTTCCTGCCCCAGCGACTGCCCGGAGAGGTTGATGGCATAAGCGGCCAAACCCAGCTGCTTGCCGTGCTGGGCGATGAGTTTCAGCGCATTGTGGATGACCCAGCGGTCGATTTCCGGCATATGCCGGAAGCGCTCGGCGGCGGGAATCAGACGCCCCGGCAGGATCAGCGAGCCGTCCTCTTCCAGCATGCGAACCAGCACTTCGCAGCGGGGAGCTTCCGGACTGTTCGCGTCGAGCGGATAGATTTTCTGGACGTGCAGGACGAAGCGGTCCCTTTCCAGGGCGCTGGGTATGCGCACCGACCATTGCATCTCCAACTGACGCCGCGCCTGCTCCACATCGTCCATGCTGGAGACATGAATCTGGTTGCGTCCCTTGTCCTTGGCCACGAAGCAGGCAATGTCGGCGTTGCTGAAAATGTCCACGGCAGCACCGGTGTCCGGCCGGATGGGAACCACGCCGATGCTGATCCCCACCTCGAAGGTCTGGCCTTCCCATAGATAACGGTAGTCACGGACCCGGTTGCGGATGTCTTCGGCCATGGCACAGGCCTCGTTCAAGGGAATATTCCGCATCAGGATGCCGAATTCGTCGCCCCCCAGGCGGGCGACGGTATCGGTTTCCCGCACCCGGTGGCGCAACATGGTCGCGAGTTCGATCAGCAGGCCATCGCCGGCGATATGCCCACAGGTGTCGTTGACGACCTTGAACTGATCCAGATCCATGTAGCAGAACGCATGGTGGGTGCCGTTCGTCTTGGCATCCTGCAGGGTTTCCTCGACCTGCCGCTCGAATTCGCGACGGTTGATCAAGCCCGTCAGGGCATCATGGGTGGCCTGATAGGAAAGTTTGCGGGAAGCCTCCCGGCTCTCGGTTACGTCGTGGAACACCAGCACGGTGCCGATGGTCCTGCCTTCCTTGCCGCGGATCGGTGCGGCCGTTTCCTCGACCGCATACAAGCGGCCATCGGCTCTCACCAGCTGGGCGAGGTTGACGCCGCTGATCACGGTGTCCTCTGCCAGGCACAGGCGAGCGGGATTGGCCAGCGGGCTCCCGGTGGACTGGTCCTGAACGCGGTAGACGGTTTCAATCGGTTTGCCCAGGCCCTTGGCCAGGGAGTAGCCGGTCAGGGTTTCCGCAACCGGGTTCAGGTAGCGCACCCGGCCCTGCAGGTCGGTGGTGATGACGCCGTCGCCGATGGAATGCAGCGTCACCTCGGCGCGCTCCTTTTCCTCATGCAACTCCTGTTCGGATTGATGCAGGGCCGCAATCCGCTTGCGGATCGCGTCGGTCATGGTATTGAAGTTGCTGGCCAGCACGCCGATTTCGTCGCGGCTTGCCACCGGAATCTGGAGATCGTAATCGCCCCCGATGATTTTCTGGGTGGCCGTCAGCAGGGACTTGATATGCCGGGTCAGCAGGAATCCGGCCAAGCCCAGGGCAAGCAGGGTGAATAGAATTTCAGCAGCGGCAATCATCAGGCTTTGATGCAGGATATTGTTCTTCGACGCGATATAGGAGGCCAGCGAAAGCCCGTAGCGGGCGTAGCCCACGGTCTCGCCCCCCAGCGTGAGGGGGACGGCCGTGTCATACACCAGATCGGCCAGACTTTGCCGGATGTTCTGATCGATCGCGGGCAGATGGGCCGCATCGACCTTGCCGGCCTGGGCATAGAGGACGTTCTTGTCGTCGAAGACAACCACGTAGTCCAGTTCGGCGGCCGAGCTGTTGACCAGCTGCTGCAGGATTTCCATGACCGACGCATGATCACGCTCGAACAGGCGCGCGCCCAGCGAGGCATTGAGCAGCGGGCTGACGGTTTGCAGCCGCGCCTCGGTACGCTCTTCCATCACTGTGGTCATCAGCCGCAGGCTGTTGGCAATCAGCAGCCCCAGCATCGTCACCTCGATAAGGATGCTGACGATGACCAGCCGGGTGCGGATGGAATGGAAGAAGGAGGTCCTGTTTTTGGTCACGGGCCGGCCGGTTTCAGGAATATCCGGGTATAGGGATCAAGCCCTTTCATGGCCCGGTTGTCGACGGCTTGAAATTTCTCGTAGCCATTGGTCGTGAAGTAGGATTCGCTGCCCGGCACCCGATGGAAATCCAGCAGCAGCTTCCGGATCTTTTCGATGTCCTGCCTGGCCAGTCGCGGGTGCGCCATGACCAGGAAGCCCGGCGCTTCCTCGGTGGTGCCGATGACCTGCAACTGAGCTTTCTGCGCATCGTCCAGCACATACCACAGCAGCTTGCCCGTCACCGAGGCATCGGCCTCGCCGCGCAAGGGCGCTTGTATGGCATTGTTATGGGTGCGCGTCTCGACGATCGTCACCGACTCGCCGGGCACCAGGCCATTTTCCAGCAGGGTGTGCTCCGCCATCTGGTAAACGATCGAGACCTTTTGCGCGATCATCACTGTTTTGCCCT
>JAJXTJ010000223.1 GCA_021783895.1 Pseudomonadota bacterium
CATTGGGGTTGCGGAATACAAATCCTGACTGGCCCGTAGAGACTTCCGCGAAATCCAGGGTTGCGCCATTCAGCAGCGCCTGGTGGCTTTCATGAATCAGCAAATCCACACCTTCAACGCTCACCAGTGCGTCATCGGCGCTGCGCTCGTCGAAGCCCATGGCGTACTCGATGGATCCATCCTCGGTGATGCGGGCCGCCAGCCGCAACGCCATGCCTTCCATATCGCCGCGTTCGGCGGACTCCTGAATTTGTTGAGCGGCAAGGGGGGTCACGGTAATCATGCGAGTGCTCCTGTTCAGGACTGGTTAAAGTTGATTCGGCTAATTAAGGGCTTATCCATGAATAATTCACGGATAAGCCCTAACAGTTTGTTGAAATTCGATTCATGCGCTCAGTTTTTGGCATTTCTTGGGGTGCTCAAACCCCTGCCCCTATCGAGAAAATTGATTGTAGAGCGTTTTGAGAGGCGGTCATTTTGCAGCGTGCTCTTTCAACGAGAAATTCAACAGACTGCTAAGCCACGGCCTGCTTGGCAGCCACTCTGGAGGACGCATGCCGGGCTACCAGGGCAAGAAAGCGTTGCACCCAGTTGAAATTCCGGGTGGAGCGCAAATGGGTATAGGACGCGAGCAGGTTGCGGTAAACGATGCCGTCGTGGCGGCCATCGAGTCCGTGACCGCGCACCATTTCGTAAGCGAACTGCACATCCGGCGCCAGATTTTCCAGGCTGGAGTAGTGGAATTCGTGCGCACAGATTTCCTGCGCCGGCGCTGCGCCTCCGGGCCAGGGAGACAACCCGGTTTCGCGCAGGCGCACGTAACCGCGCCCCACGGGTTTGTCGTGCATCACCACGTCGCCTGGTATCACGCCCACCATATGGTGAGCGCGTCCTTTCCAGCGCATGCTGCGGGACAAGTACATAAGGCCGCCGCATTCCGCGTAAACCGGCAATCCGTCTTCTACTGCCTGGTGGATATCGCGGCGCAGCGAAGCATTGGCTTCCAGTTCCTGCAGGAATAATTCCGGAAAACCGCCGCCAATGACGAGGCCGTCCAGCGCCGGCAAATGCGCGTCATCCAGGGCATCGATCGGGACGATTTCCGCGCCGCCCGCAGCCAGGGCTTCCAGATCGTCGGCATAATAAAAACCGAACGCCCGGTCGCGCACCAGACCGATGCGAAAGCGTTGCAGCGGCCGGATTGGTGCCGCTGGCGCAACAGCTGCGGGGTGCGGGGAAACGGTCACTTGCAGCAGCCGTTCCAGGTCCACTTGCGCGGCGATGCTTTCGGCGATGGCGCGGATTTGCCGGGTGGCGGAGGCCGATTCGTTGCTCGGCATCAGCCCGAGATGGCGCTCGACGATCTGTAGCGCGGGATCGTGCTGCACCGCGCCCAGCACCGGCACATCGGTGTAATGCTCGATCACTGCGCGCAGCTTGCTCTCGTGGCGGGAGCCGCCCAACTGGTTGAGAATCACGCCATGGATGCGGATATTGCGGTCGAAAGCCTGATAGCCCAGGATCAGCGGCGCCACCCCGCGCGTCATGCCGCGCGCATCAATCACCAGGATGACCGGGAGGTCCAGCAACTGCGCCAGCGCCGCATTGCTGTTGCCGCCGTCCAGGTCCAGGCCGTCGTAGAGTCCCTTGTTGCCTTCCACCAGGCAGACATCCGCGCTGGCGCTGTGTTGCTGGTACAGGTTGCTGATCTCCTCCCGGCCCATCAGGTAGAAATCCAGGTTGTAGCAGGGGCGGCCTGCAGCCAGCGTCAGCCACATGGGGTCAATATAGTCCGGCCCCTTTTTGTACGGCTGTACGAGCAAGCCGCGGGCACGCAAGGCCGCGCACAAGCCGATGCTCAGCGTGGTTTTTCCCGACGATTTGTGTGCTGCGGAGATGAGAAAGCGCGACATGTCTATTCCGCTCAGGCCGCCTTGAGCCAGGTGGAGGGACGCCGCTTCCACAGTTCCACAGCCATGGTCTGCGCTGCTTCCTGGGTGTCCGCCATGCCCATGGTTTTGAGCGCTATCGCAGTGGTGCCGGTAATGGCAGCGAGCCCGTATTCATCTTCGATATCGCCGTTCCACAGAGCCGGCAGACGCCGGGTGTCCATGCTCTCGTCTTTCATGTGGCGATTACGGAACAGCGCAGGCCATTCTTCCTCCGACAACACACCGTTGTGCACGCTTTTGACCAGGCAGGGCGAGTCGGGATTGCGCTCGATCTCGCCGCCCTCTCCTTTGAGCACGGCCAGGTGCGGCTGCTGGAGCAGCTGCGCGGCCAACTGGTGCATATCGCGGTAAGCCGGATGAAAAATACCCTGCATCGCCACGGGTGCCCGCAGCGGGTTCAGCATGCGCGCCATGGTGTTGACGGGCGAGCGCAGGCCCAGCATCGGCCGCAGTTCCATGATCTGGTATAACGCCGGGCTCAATGCCTCGAGCGGCATGAAAGCGAAGTGACGATTGCGGATCTGGGCCGCCGCCTCCGGCAAGGAGTTGCTCGGGCTGATGCCCAGCAGCGCCAGCGTCTCCGGGGTGTACACACGGTTGTCCTTGCGCCCGCCGGCGGCGTGCATGAACACGTTGACGCCATGGCTTGCGAGCAGCAGCGCGGACAGCAAAAACCACGGCAATTGGCGCCGCTTGCCGGCATAGGACGACCAGTCCAGTTGCACCGTTGGCGCGTTATCAGGGAGCGGCATGGTTTCGCGTGCGGCGAGCACGAAACCGGCCAGTTCCTCGGGGGATTCTTCCTTCACCCGCAGGAGCATGAGAAAGGCGCCCAGTTGCACGGGTTCGACCCCCCCGGCCAGGATCATGCGCATGGCCTGACACGCCTCGTCCTGAGTGAGCGAGCGTGAACCGCTTCTGCCCTTTCCCAGGATACGGATATAGGGAGCAAACGGATGTTCTTCACTCATGTTGGTATCCTTGAAAACAAACGCCTGTTTGCCGGACGGTGTCAGTCAGCCTTGTGGGAGAGTGTCACCGCCGGGTCATCCAGGCTTTCCGGTAGAAAACGCAAAATCTTGATTGCGAACACGACCATCGCACCGGCCACCGCCACGCCGCCCAGCCCCAGCAGCGTTTCCGGCAAACTGGGTACATAGGGATGAATCACGCCATCGAAAAAGCTGCTGGACTCGACCATGCCGGGGAACATTTGCAGCGGAAAAGCCTGGCCGCCGATAATGGTGACATACATCTGCGCCAGCCCTCCCAGCACCACCAGCAGGCAGGCGCCGGCAATGGCGCTGCGCGACTGGCGGGTGGCGGGTGCGTACAACAGAATCAACGGTACCACGCCGCCCAGCAATATCTGACCGATCCAGAACAGCAGGGTATAGATGCCGCCATCGAGCAGGATGAAGCGCTCGAACTCGTGCTGCCTGGTGAAATAAAAATTGGTCAGGTGATAGACCGCGACGAAATACAGCACAGCGGCGATGAACACGCCCAGCAGGTTTTTCAGACGCCTGATGACCAAATCGCCGAGTGGACGTTTGCTCCAACTGTAGGCGGCCATCAGCACCAGCAGGTAAACAGCCAGCCCGTAGCAGAACGACATGATGATGAACATCGGCGCCAGCAAGGCGGTGTCATAGGCCTGGCGCGCCACCAGGAAGCCGAAAATGGAGCCGGTACCGGTAGTGAGCGACAGGCGCCAGAAGAAGGCGGCAAAACCCACCGGTTTGTTGTAAGCCGCCACCTTGCGATCCATCATGGTCCAGATGTAAATCGCACTGAGGGTGAAGAAGCCGGTATAAAGGAACACGTTCCAGGCAAACACCGACTTGAAGTTGTAATGGGTCATGGCGACGATGAGGCGATCGGCGCGGCCCAGGTCCAGCATCAGCACCATCAGGCCG
>JAJXTJ010000224.1 GCA_021783895.1 Pseudomonadota bacterium
AAGAATCCAAAATTTTCTAAAACCGATAAACCCTGAGATAATTACCCGATTGTTTGGATGACATTTATCAATCACGGGGATTTGGAAACATGACGCAAGACGAACTCAAACAGGCCACCGCGCGTGCCGCCATAGAATATGTGCCGGCAGGCATCATCGGCGTGGGCACCGGCTCCACCGCCAACTACTTCATCGACGAACTGGCCAAAATCAAGGGTCGCATCGACGGCGCGGTGGCCAGTTCCGAGGCGACCGCCCAGCGTCTGAGAAGCCACGGCATCCCAGTCCTGGACCTGAACAGCGCCGGCGAGCTGGCGGTTTATGTCGACGGCGCCGACGAAATCACCGAGCATCTGCACATGATCAAGGGCGGCGGCGGTGCGCTGACGCGGGAAAAAATCGTCGCCGCCTGTAGCAAAATGTTCATCTGCATCGCCGACGGCTCCAAGCTGGTCGGTATGCTCGGCAACTTTCCCCTGCCAGTGGAAGTGATACCCATGGCGCAAAGCTACGTCGCGCGCGAGCTGGTCAGGCTCGGCGGCCAGCCGGTGCTGCGCCAGGGCTTCACCACCGACAACGGCAACATCATCCTCGACGTGCTTGGCCTGCAAATCATCAACCCTGTGGAGCTGGAAACCCAGATCAACCAGATCACCGGGGTAGTAACCAACGGCCTGTTCGCCCGGAGACCGGCTGATGTGCTGCTGCTCGGCACCGGCGCTGGGGTCAGGACACTGAAAGCTTAAATTGCCACCGGCAACAAAATTGTCATAATCGGCGCGTATATTTGAAAGATGAACATGAAGGAGAAACACCATGCTGCATGAACACATTTCCAAGCAATTCGATGCCGAGCTGGAAACCGTGCGTTCCCGTGTGCTGCAAATGGGCGGCTTGGTGGAGGAACAGATCGTCAACGCCATCGAAGCGCTGCTCAACAGCAAGCTCGACCTCGCCGACGCAGTCATCGCCAAGGATCTTCAGGTCAATGCCATGGAAGTGGAGATCGACGAAGCCTGCGCCCACATCATCGCGCGCCGCCAGCCCACCGCCGGCGATTTGCGCATGGTGATGACGGTGATCAAGACCATCACCGACCTGGAGCGCATCGGCGACGAGGCCGAAAAAATCGCGCGCATGAGCAAGCTGATTTACCAGTCCGGTCGCCTCTCCACTCAGCGCTTCACCGAAATCACGATGATGAGCGGCATCGTGCTGGAGATGCTGCGCAAGTCGCTCGACGCCTTCGCCCGGCTCGACATCGGCACTGCGATCCAGGTTCCGCGCCAGGATGTGCAGGTAGACGAAGCCTTCGGCTCCTGCCTTCGCCACCTGATCACTTTCATGATGGAAGACCCGCGCACCATCTCCACCTCGCTCGACGTGCTGTTCGCCGCCAAGGCGATCGAGCGCATCGGCGACCATGCCAAGAACATGTCCGAATATGTGGTCTACATGGTCAAGGGCAAGGACGTACGCCACACCTCCCTCGAGGAAATCGAGCGCGCGGTGGAATAAAGGGGCGCTCGGCAGTGAAAGAGTTCGCCACCGTTGCGGCGGTCGATCTCGGCTCCAACAGCTTCAGGCTGCAAGTCGCACGGGTGGAGGATAACCAGCTCTACCCGCTGGATTCGCTGAAAGATACCGTCCGCCTTGGCGCCGGGCTGGGTGCGGACAACACCCTCGATCAAGACACCTGCAACCGTGCGCTGGCCAGCCTCGGCCGTTTCGGCGAGCGCCTGCGCGGCCTGCAGCGCGACGCGGTGCGCGCTGTCGGCACCAACACCTTCCGCGTCGCAAAAAACGCCCAGGAATTCCTGCCCCTGGCCGAGGCCGCGCTCGGTTTCCCGATCGAGATCATCGCCGGCCGCGAGGAGGCGCGCCTGATCTACCTCGGCGTTTCCCACGACCTGCCGGCTTCGAGCGATAAGCGCCTGGTGGTGGACATCGGCGGCGGCTCGACCGAATTCATCATCGGTACCGGCCTGAAACCACAGCGGATGGAAAGCCTGTACATGGGCTGCGTCAGCTACAGCCAGCGCTATTTCCCCGATGGCAAGATCAGCAAGGACGCATTGCGCCAGGCCGACCTTGCCGCCCGCGCCGAAGTCCAGGCGATTTCCGGCGAATTTTCCGCCGCCCGCTGGCAGCAGGCCGTGGGCTCTTCCGGCACCGCCAAGGCGCTGGCCGAGATTTTGCAAATGAACGGCTACAGCGACAACGGCATCACCCCGGAAGGATTGGCCAGGCTGCGCGACGCCATGATCAAGATCGGCGATTGCAACAAGCTGAGGCTGGCCGGCCTGCACCCGGATCGGGTGCCCGTCCTGGGCGGCGGCTTCGCCATCATGGCGGCGATTTTTGCCGAACTGGATGTCGCCCGCATGAGCGTGTCTGACAGCGCGCTGCGGGAAGGCGTGCTGTATGACCTGCTGGGACGCTTCCACCACCACGACGTGCGCGAAACCACGGTGCGGCAATTCATGCGGCGCTATCACGTCGATCCAATACAGGCCGGGCATGTCGGGCAGCTCGGCATCGTGCTGTTGCGCCAGCTTGCCGGCGCGCAGCCGTTCGACCTGGAGGCTGCCCTGCAACGTCTGTCCTGGGCCGCGCGCCTGCACGAGATCGGACTTTCCATCGCGCATGGCGGCTTCCACAAGCATTCCGCCTACATCATCGAACATGCGGACATGCCCGGATTTTCCAAGAAGGAGCAGGCCCAACTCGCGCGCCTGGTCCTCGCCCAACGCGGCTCGCTCGGCAAAGCGGCGCAGCCTTCACCCGACAACGAAGCCTGGGCACAGATTCTGGCCCTGCGCCTCGCGGTGCTGTTCTACCGCAGCCGCATGGATTTCGAATTGCCGGAAATCCGGCTGGGGTGGCAGGGCGCAAGCGTCGAACTCGCCCTGAGCAAGGACTGGCTCGCCCGCAACCCGCTCACCGAAACCGCACTGAAAAACGAAGCTCGGGAATGGAAAAACGCCGGGGTGAAACTGGAATATTCGGTGCTACCCTAAATAAGGTACGGCGCATTTTGTAGCCGTTTGAATGCGAGTTATGATTAACCGTTTCATTATGGGCCAACGCGTATGAGATATTGGGGCGCATTGATGACCGTGCTGCTGGTGGCCGCCTGCGGGAAATCGCCGGACGCCAGTTATGAGCCCAGTTTTAGTCATCAAGCCCGGTCAAACGAAAAGGAATATGTTGTCGGCATAGTTCCGCTACACAATCCGTTGCGATTGTTGAAGATGTATGGGCCGATCCTGGAGCACATCGAGGCCACCATCCCCGGCGTTCATTTCAGGCTGGAAGCTTCGCGCAACTATGAGGAATTCGACAAGAAGCTCTATGCCGGGCACTTCGATTTCGCAATGCCCAACCCCTATCAAACGATTCTATCCCTCAAGCATGGCTACCGCGTGTTCGGAAAAATGGGGGATGACGGCAATTTTTGCGGCATCATCCTGGTGCGCAAGGACAGCGGCATACGGACGGTGAGCGATCTCAGGGGGAAAAAGGTCGCCTATCCGGCACTCACGGCGCTGGCGGCAACCATGATGCCCCAATATTACCTGCAGACGCACGGCATCGACGTCAACCGTGACATTGAAAATCTTTACGTGGGCTCGCAGGAGTCGGTCATCATGAACGTGCTCCGCGGGCATGTGGCGGCAGGAGCGACCTGGCTTTTGCCGTGGCTGACGTTCAGCGCCGAACACCCCGACATAGCCAGCCAGCTTGAGGTGAAATGGCGGACGGAAACCTTGCCCAACATCGGCTGGGTGGTGCGCCAGGATGTGCCGCCTGAGCTGACCAGCCAATTCATGACCGCCCTGTTCGGCCTGAATCACAGTGC
>JAJXTJ010000225.1 GCA_021783895.1 Pseudomonadota bacterium
TGAACGCGCCTTTGATGCCGCCACGCTGGAGGAAGATACAGGGCAGGCCGTGGTCGATCACTTCGACCTCATCACTGGTACGTCCACTGGCGGCATCCTCGCCATCGGCTTGGGCTTGGGAATTCCAGCACGAGAGATCCTCAACTTCTACGCCGACAAGGGCCCGACAATCTTCCCGGGTACCAGTCTGGTACAGCGCGCGAAAGGCGTGCTAAGGCAATTGTGGGGACCCAAACACTCCCATGCCGTGTTGCGGGATGGGCTGATGGATGTCTTCGGCGCTCGCAAGTTCGGCGAGTCGAAATGCCGGCTGGTCATTCCCACCTATGACGCAATTGCCGGGCGCATTTTCGTGATGAAAACGGCACATAATGAACGCTTCAAGTACGACATCGATGCACCGGCGCTAGACGTGGCGTTGGCGACCTCGGCCGCGCCCACGTATTTTGCCGCCGCGCCATTCCCCAACCACAGCGACGCTAGCTACGTGGATGGTGGGGTATGGGCCAACAGCCCGGTGATGGTGGGTATCGCCGAGGCCGTAGCGTTCCTAGGCGTGCCGTTGGGCGATATCGATGTGCTCAGCATCGGCACCACCACCACGCCTTTCAACATCGCTCACCATGCTCATGACGGCATCGCGCAATGGAACGCCGGTCTTGTCGAGCTGATGTTCGAGGGCCAGATGGAGGCAGCGCAGGCTCAGGCCAAGCTGCTTCTGAATGGGCGTCTGCATCGCATTGATGTGGTGGCCAAGGAGGGCGAGTTCTCCCTAGATGACGCCAGTCCCGAGAAGATTCAGCGCCTGATCAATCTCGGGCGTGGCGAGGCGGTGAAGAAAGAAAACCTTGAAGTCGTCAAGGCGCGTTTCCTCAACGGCACGGCGGCTCCGGCATTTACGCCGTTGCACATACCACGCACCTGAACACACGGGAGCCATGGATCATGGATGCTCGACCTCCACTGCACCTACACTTGTTGGCTCACCCGAAATCGGTCGAAGCCAACGCGCTGGCCACGGCGTTGATGCACCGGTTCGTCGATCCACCAGCGAGCGGTGGCCTACGCATTCCCGTGTTTTTCACGCCCGACCGTGGCGACGATCTTCCGCCGGAATTGAACGGCGACACTGGCCTGAATCTGGAGGACGCTCAGCACAGCATCATCGTCGTGCTCGCCGACGAGCGCATGCTGCGCACGGTGCCCAGCGGGACGGGGGACAACTGGATCGAATTCGTCAAACAGGCGATCGCCCTGAAGCCGCTCGATGCTAGCCATCACAACGTGCTGACCGTTGCCTTAGATGCGCCCGGATTCGGAGTGAGTGACCGACTCCACATCCTGTCGGCGACCCTGGCGGCTGATATGAACGAAGACGCCGCGAGGAATTGCCGTCTTGCGGAGGTTTCGTTCCATATTGCGGCGCGGGCGATCCAGTTGCTGGAGCACGGTAAGGTCCCGGCGATCGCGCCGGACCGAATGAAGGCGCCCGTGACGATCTTCCTCAGCCACGCCAAGGCCGATCTCGACAAACAACATCACGAGGATCCGGTGCGCCAGACGCGCGCGTTTCTGGATGAACTTCCCGTGGAGCAATGGTTCGACGCGCAGCAGATCGCTACTAGCCAGGACTTCGCGGATGCGATTTCCGCCGGGATCCGGGACTGCTCCGTGATGCTGGCGTTTCAGACCGACCACTACAGCTCGCGCCCATGGTGTCGGCGCGAGGTGTTAGACGCCAAGCGACTTGGAGCGCATGTCCTCATCGTCGATGCGCTGCAATCCGGTGAGGCGCGCAGCTTTCCCTATGGCGGCAACGTGCCGACCGTGCGCTGGCAGTTCAGAGACGCCCCGCGGGTGGATGCGCAGCGGGTGATCGACCGGGCCGTTCTGGAGGCGCTGCGTTTCAAGCACAATCGCGCCGTTCTGGCGGGCTCGGCCGAGCAAGGCGAAATGGTGCTTCCCACCGCGCCAGAAGCACTTACCTTGGCCAACGATTGCGTCGACGGGGATGCCGAGAAAATCTTCCTGTACCCCGATCCGCCCCTGGGACGCGAGGAGCTACAGGTGTTACAGCAATTGCGCCCCAAGGCTCACTTTATAACCCCGCTGACCAAGGTCGCTCGATGGACACGGCCCAGCCATGTCGAGACCATCACGGTTTCTATTTCCGAGAGCGATGACGCTCGGAAGTATGGCTTGTCGAAGGAGCACTTAGCCACGCTGACCGATGAAATCCATCTGTACCTCCTACTGGCCGGTCTGAAGATTGCCTATGGCGGCGCTCTGAAGGGAAGCTTCTCCGAGGTATCAAACTTCACTCTACGGTTGTTCGAACTGGTTCGCACCTATTCGAAGCTAGCGCAAGGGGTCAACGCGCAACCGCTGGAGAACGCTATCCTCAATGTCGCTCCCTGGCCGCTGCAATTGAGCTATGGCGACCCCGAATGGAAACTGTTCACCGGAAATGTCGCGCGTTATGAAAATGGGCCGCGCCCCGATCTGCCGTGGAGCGACGACGATGTGTTTCCAACGGCTGCAGGGAGTAGACCACTAAGTTCGGACACGCCGCAGCGACGCTATGCGTGGGCGCGGGGCCTGACGGCCATGCGGAGCCGCATCACCGCGCTCTCTCAGGCACGGCTTGTAATTGGCGGAAAACTGGCTGGATATGCAGGGCTGGTACCCGGGGTGGTGGAAGAAGCCTGGTTATCGCTGATACAGAAGAAGCCGCTGTATGTGGTCGGTGGATTCGGTGGCGCGGCACGAGCCGTGAATGACCGATTGCTCGGCATTGAGAGGGTGGAGTTTGCGGATGTGTGGTCAAGGCAGCACATCCCTGATTACGATGCTGCGCTGGAGATGTATGCAAAGTATGGCGGCGAATTCGTCTCAATGGAGCAGATGGGAAAAGATATCGCCGCGTGTATCCGAGCCGGCTTGGGGTCAACGCTCAACAACGGACTCGACGAGGCGGAAAACCGGGAGCTGATGGCTTCCACCGACCCGCAATGCATCGCTCGGCTAGTGCTTACCGGACTCGGACGACTTTGACTCCCATATCCGCAGCTACAGACCAGACATTTGTCGAATAGCTTACGACCGTCTCACCTGATGAATGACTCCAACGTTGAATCCACTTTCCAAGACTCGATAGGCCGCCTAGGGTCGGGAGTGTGGATTCACCCTACCAAGAAGCAGACGTTCGGCGTGACTGGCTCGCATCCGACCGCTCAGGAGCCGTCAGCGTACACAATTGACTTGCTGGGCGTAAGACTGCTTCGGCCGATGAGCATCCGGTCACACCTTCCATACCATCGGCCACATTTGACTGCAGCTGACCTCGGTTGGAAATCATGGCGGGTTGAGATTGAAATTCCTGGCCGTGTTGAACGGCATGCCCAGTAGCACTGTTGCGCAGAATTCGAAGTCCACTGAGACAAGCAGGCCCAACAGGAAATGTCCGGAGGAGGTCGCCGCCCCGCCAGAGGCGATCTCCTCGGACGAATTGTCCGAATTGTTAAAGAACACCTTTCACGGCTGATCCAGCGAATTCAACTCGGCAATCAGCTTCAGCTGCTCATAAATGTCCGGGCTTTGCTGGGTGATGTAGCGCTTCACCGCGTCGTTCTCCAGCAGCTTCGCCAGATACCCCTGCGCCAGGACCAGATTCAGCACATCCTCGGCATAGCTCTCCTCGATGAGCTTGTACTGCCCCTGCAGGTTGGCCATTTCCCGCTCCATTCGCCCCATCTGCTCGGGCGTCACGCCTTTCATGGTGGCGGGCTTGGTTCCGTCCACGAGCATCTCGACAGGTGTCGCGGCCAGCAGGGCCTCAGCA
>JAJXTJ010000226.1 GCA_021783895.1 Pseudomonadota bacterium
TCTCGGTCACGATCGCCGCCTCGAACCCGGCCAGCTGGTTCAGCAAGCTCGACTTGCCCACGTTCGGCTGGCCGATCAGCACCACCGTCAAGCCTTCGCGCAGCAGCGCACCCTGGCGCGCCTGGCTGCGCACACCCGCCAACGCCGCCTCGATGCGATCGAGCCGCCCGAACGCATCGGCCTGTTTCAAAAAATCGATTTCCTCATCGGGAAAATCCAGCGTCGCCTCCACCAGCATGCGCAGCCGCGTCAGGGCTTCCAGCAGTTCGTGCACCCGCGCCGAAAACGCGCCCGACAGCGAGCGCACCGCCGAGCGCGCCGCCTCGGTCGACGCGGCGTCGATCAGATCGGCCACTGCCTCCGCCTGTGCCAGATCCAGCTTGCCGTTGAGGTACGCACGCCGCGTGAACTCGCCTGGCCCGGCCAGCCGCGCACCGAGCTCAATGCAGCGCTGCAGAATCAGATTGAGCACCACCGGTCCGCCATGCCCCTGCAGCTCCAGCACGGCCTCGCCGGTAAAGGAATGCGGTGCCGCAAACAGCAGCGCAATGCCTTCGTCAAGCGTCGAGCCATCGGCGTCGAGAAAACGGGTGAATGTTGCGTGACGCGGTGCAGGCACGCGACCAAGTATTGCCAGGGCAAGCGGCGCCACATCCGCCCCTGATACCCGCACGACCCCCACGCCACCGCGCCCGGGTGCGGTGGCGATGGCGGCGATCAGGTTAGAGGTAGATCGGGAGGGAATGGTCATCGAAAGAAATGGAGGGCAGGCTGGATTAAACCGCTCGGTCGTCGCTGTGCATTGTAACGTGGCCCTGCTTGGGCTATTGCTGGCCGCCAGAGCCCGCTTCCTGAACCTGAGGCCTTAATTTAATGGTTTGATTGTCGTTAATTTAAAGACCATGAAGCTGCAGCCCCCAAAAAACGGTTCGCCGCGTCTTGATTCATACAATGACTGAACAAAACCCTTTTACACCGCGATCCGTTTTATTGCCGGCAGTTCTGCAGATTGACGGACAGGCGCCCTGTTTTGGCGCGATCGCAAGCCTGTCTAGCCAGGGATTGGCATTCGACTTTCAATCCACACCGCTCACGAATCAATTTGTTGGCCAAACAGCACAACTGGATTTCGACCATCAGGGCCAGCATTTTTCCTTCAAAAGCTTGATCGTCCACATTCTGGGTCAGCGAGCATTGCTGTCCACCCGCAACACATCGACACGGGTTCTTGCCGCATTGCAGTCGGCCAATCAGAGCAATGGCCCTTCCCTGGCGGCCAGCCTGACAACGCTGCAAGTGCAACATGCCTGCCATACGCAATTCATGGAAAGCATGAAAGCGGTTGTAGACACGTTCTATCAGCTTTTATCCGCACCGCCTCAAATAAGCCTGGAGCCGCAAGATGGGGAAGCGGTTCCGTCCGATCATCATCCATTGCTGCCCATACTGGTTTCGCAGCGCCCGAAAATCATCCGGCTGTTCACCCAGGCCTACCCAATGCATCCCGAATTGCAAAACCGCTTTTCTGATGCCTCGTCAAACAATCCGACAGATTCTGTCGATATGGCCCGGGTGGATGACTGGATCCGCCGCACCACTATCGCGCAACAAGTCATCGAATCCATCCAGCCGCTTGAAGCTGAGTTCAGCCACCACTACAACCAACAGAACGGGGCAGGCAAACAGATAACCCACCCTTACGAGCCGGATGCGGTATTGCACGTGCTGGCCAACCTGCTTGTGCCGATCAAGCTTGACCCGAATCAACGCGCTCAGTGCTACACGTTGATGGGACAGGCATTTCAGAAGCATGCCGGCGAAACATACCCGGCCATGCTGCGCATACTTGAGGACAGTTCAACCCAATCCGTACATCAGCCGTACCAAATAACAAGCCTGGAGGAGTGGCTAGAAATATCCGCAGCAGGAGAAAGAGAAAGCGCGGATGCCAACGGTGCGACCTCAATTCAGGTCAACCAATTGGCAGTCTTGCTGAGCCGGCTAACGGGAAATTCGGGAGAGCTGAATGCAGGCGCTCCCCCATGTCCCCTGTCAGGCGCACACACAGAAGGGACGCCAGTAAAGGGTTTGCTCGCCCGCGATCGAGTACTGGGTCATTTCCTGTCCACGCAAACAAGCCTCGCCGATGGGGTCGGCTTGCTTCCGGGAAGCCCGGCGGCGCTGGAATCCGGGGCGCTCATGAGCGGCGTCAGACAGACGCTAGGGGGGCTATCCGATCTGGACCATGCTGCCTTGCAGGGATTATCGGCGCTGATGCGGCAACCGCCGCCAATTGATCCTGGTCCGGAAAACCTTGGCCAGACATCCCAGATACGCGGTCTGATGCTGCAGGCTCAAGGGTTATTGCTGGAATTCACGTTGAACGGTCTGACCTATCAAGCCCAGCCCGACCATCCGGCATGGACGCTCCTTAACGCGCTGGATGCGCTGCATCAGGGTGCCGATAACCGCGGCCAGTTCCTCGATCCCATACTTCACCATGCCCTTAACCTCACCATGCAATGGTTGCTGGGCCAGGGAAATGTCGATGCCGCACTGGAGCAGGTCAACAGCGTGCTGCACAAAATCAATGCTGAACTTCACGCCAACCGACAGTCCCGGCGTGCGCACCAGCTGGACAAACTGGGGCCACTGGTATTTGACCGCGCTCTCATCAATACCAGCTGGTGCATCATCAAGCGCGGTGATGACGCAATCCCGTATGAAGTACTGGGCAAGCATGACGGTAAATGGGCTTTGCTTGACCGCTCGGCCTCCAGCCTGCTCGACATTCCTGAAAACCGTTTTCTGAGTGATCTCGAGAATGGTCTGATCGAAGAAGCGGAAAGCTTTGATGCGCCCTTTCTCGAACGGATCGCCGACGCCACGCTCACCAGCAGCCTGAACGCCGTACACGTTTTTACCTGGCAGGATCCTGCCAGCGGTTGCCTGAAGCGTGGCGCCCTGATGGACGAACTGGAGCGGCGCCTCGCTCACCCGGTCACTGAACCGCCCTCATTCTGCGCATTGATCGAAATCCCCGCCATGCGACCCGGTTTGTCTTCCTTGCCCGGGGACGAGTTAACCGTCATGCAAAAACGCACCGGCGAAATCCTGCTGGCCGCACTGAAAAACGGTGAACACTGCGGCCGACTCAGCGACTTATCATTCCTGATGGTTTTTTCTGCGCAAGAGCCAGATCAACTGGCTCTCCGGCTTGCTCAGCTCAAGACTGACATGGAAAACTTGCATCCGGAGTGGAAAATGATCGGGGCGGCGGTGCCCCTGCTGGACGGGGAAGTTTCGCGCACGCCGTCCAGCGTGCTGCGCCGCGCCAACCAGGCCTGCACCCCGCTCCGCCAGAACGCAGGTTTTGATCTGTCCTGTCTGAATGATGCCCCTCCAGTCACCAACAGGATTGACCCCCTGCCTTTCTCCTCGCTTTATTTGCGTTGTCAAAAAATTGCTTCTTTCGACGAGGGAGTGCCCTCACATTATGAAATTCTGCTTGGCGTTGACGAAAAACTGGTTCCCAGCCATACCACCCAAAGTTTTGTCGTCATGGCCGAACAGACCGGTCTCATCCATGAGCTGGACGCATGGGTGCTGCAATCTGTTCTCGAATGGATGGAGGGCAATAGAACCGGACTTGCAACGCTGAGCGGCCTATCCGTCAATTTGTCCGGCGACAGCCTGACCAAAACGGAACATGTCAATGCAATGGTAAGAATGCTTTCTCGCTATCCCCACCTGGCAAGCAAGATCATTCTGGAAGTAACTGAAACAGCCGCCATTGACAATCTTGATGTGGCCGTTCGTGCCTTACGCAAGT
>JAJXTJ010000227.1 GCA_021783895.1 Pseudomonadota bacterium
CGCATTCCACGAAGCTGGCATGGAAGTCTCCCTTGACGATTTCGGCACCGGTTACTCGTCGCTCTGTTACCTCAAAAAGTTCAACATCGACAACATCAAGATTGACCAATCCTTCGTGCGCAATCTTGCTCCTGATTCCGATGACATGGTGCTGTGCGAGGCCATGATCGCCATGGCGCACAAACTCGGCTTGAAGGTGATCGCAGAAGGTGTGGAAACCCTGGAGCAACGCGAGCTTTTGGCAGCCGCGGGTTGCGACTACGGCTAGGGCTACCTGTTTTCCAGATCGGTGCCAGCGGAAGATTTCGAGGCCTTACTAAACAGACAATTCAAGTAGGCGGACATTTTCTGGTATCCGGTAAAACTGATCCGTGCAGGTAAACAGGCAAGGAGCCCTGCTCAACCGCCCAGTTGTTGATACACCGAGTTAGCCACTTTCAATAAAGTGGTGCGCGGCAAATCCCCCGACAGCGCATAACCCCAGTCCAGATCAACCCAATAAAACGTGGCGATGCCGTCCTGCTCGGCAAAATGGAACGCGGTTTCCGGCGTGGGTTGCGCCATGTTGCGCAGATATAAGGTAATACGCTGACCCGCCGGGTTTTCATACATGAATTGCGCCGCCGGCTTATTGACTTCGCCGGGTAGCAGGCGACCCCCTACCAGCTTGAATCCGGTGCTGGCCAGATCGGGCACCTTGAGTTGGCGCCCCAGCCGCTTGGACAACCAGGTCACCAGTGGCTGTTCTGGGGCCGAATAGATTTCAACCGGGCGGCGCACATCCGGCACAAAGGCAATATGGGCCACCGCCGCCTGATGCACAAAGCGCGGCAAATCCATCTGACTTCCGTTTAAAGCCATATTCGTTGAGCCACCTGAAGCGTGGCCCAGGTATTGCCAGGTACCGGCACTGCCTAGCGCCAGCCCGATCAATGCCGATGCGGCAATGCTCGCTCCCCTGGTCCACGCAGAACCGGTCTGGGGCCGGGCGAGGAGTCGTACCGGTATGGGCTCGGTCAATACCGGGTCGTAATGGGCATGCAAGGCCTGACGCTGCGCGCGCATCGCGGCGACACGTTCAGCGACAAGCGGATCGGATGCGATGAGTGCCTCGACTTGCGGGCACCGCTGAGCATCCAGCTGCCCATCGACATAAGCCATCAGATCATCCAGCGTAACAGGCTGTACATGTGCCTTCATTTCACTACCTTTAATCCAACTTTGTGCTCAAAAGATATGGTGCCATCCATGAATTCCATTAGCCGTTGCCGCGCACGCGCCAGACGCGACATCACTGTGCCAATCGGGATATCGAGCGCCTTGGCGGTCTGGGCATAGCTGAAATCTTCGAGTGCCACCAGCAATAATACTTCGCGCAATTCAGGGGAGAGCCGGGTCACGGCAGCCGCAATGTCCAGCCCTTCCAGCCGCTCCGACTGGGTGGCGCGCGTGGCGATCTCCGGCATATCGTCGAGCGTGACATGCGATGTGCGGTTTTTAAGCTGCGTCACCTGGCTCACGAACAGGTTATGCATGATGGAAAACAGCCAGGGACGCAGATCCGAGCCGATTCGCCACAAGTGCCACTTGGCATAGGCGCGTTCCAACGTATCCTGTACCAGGTCATCGGCGTCGTCCGGACGGCCTCCGGTCAGCGCACGAGCGTAGCGGCGCAGGCTGGGGATATGGTCAATGATCGGATGTTTGAATAACGGCATAGGCTCAAACGCTACTTCAAAAAATAGTTCGCTACAGCAGCTGATTTATTCTACATATACGGCCGGTTAAGGCAGTTTATTCCCTCCATGGACGGAAATTTTCCTGTTTCCGGAATTTCAAAACAATATTGGAACAGGCGAATAAAACGCAGCGTGCGACTGTATACGTCAGGGTAGCACTCATGTCGACCAACCCAACAGGAGGAACACCCGTCATGCTGAAAAAAATCCTGTCCGCAACCGCTGTCAGTCTCGCCATTGCCAAAGTCATGTTCCAGGGACAGAGCGCGATCAAGGTGCGCTATGTGCTGACCTACCGCGACGGCAAGATCGTCGACGAAATCTGGCAAATCGATCCGAAACTGGTGGCTTACTGATCAGGCAAGCTGCCGCTCTAACGCAAGCAGCCCCAGCCGGTTTTTATTTCCACAGTCATAGTCACTTAATGCCGGACGCCTTGTCAAAATAGACTTCTCCCCGGCTTCTTAGATTTAAGGAATCTCAAATGCTCTCATTCAAATCCATGCTCTTCAACAGTTTTCATGCACTCGTTTTTTCCGCTGCAGTTGCGCTATCCCAGTCGGCTCTGGCACAGGAAACGCTATACGTTTACGGTCCAGGTGGCCCCGCTCCGGCCATGAAGGAGGCCGCCGCTGCTTTTGAAAAAACCTCGGGCGTAAAAGTCGAAGTCAGCGCCGGTCCCACGCCTCAATGGCTGGACAAGGCGAAGACCGACGCCGATCTGATTTTCAGCGGCTCGGAGACGATGATGACCGATTTTGTCTACGCCCTGGACGGCCAGCTTTCCCATCAGCAAGTCACGCCTTTGTACCTGCGTCCGTTGTCCATCCTGGTGCGGCCCGGCAACCCCAAACACATCAAGGGCGTGAAAGACATTCTCAAGCCTGGCGTGAAAGTACTGGTGGTAAACGGCGCGGGCCAGAACGGTGTCTGGGAAGACATGGCCGGGCGCAAGGGCGATATCAACACCGTCCGCGCGCTGCGCCGCAATATCGTCGCCTATTCCAAAAACAGCGCCGAAGCCAGGCAGGCCTGGATAGACAACAAGGACATCGACGTCTGGCTGATCTGGAATATCTGGCAGGTTTCCAACCCGAAATTGGCCGACATCGTGCCGGTTGAGCGCGACTACGCCATCTATCGCGATACCGGTATCGCCATCACCAAGCGCGCCGAAAACAAACCTTCAGCCAAGGCTTTTGCCAGCTTCCTGGAATCTCCTGCAGGCGCAAAAATATTCGCCAAATGGGGCTGGGAAACCGGCCGCAAGTAAAACATCCCGGCAACTGCGAGGTGCCCGCCTTGCGAATAGGCCGGGCCGGGAACATGCTTTTCCAATAGGGATTTTATAGGAGTGACTAAAGGTATTTCACCACCTGTTTCACCTGCGCATCGTCCGGGTTCTGGCTGACCTGAAAACCGAGCGAGCGCATCATCTCCAGCATTTTCTCATTGCTGTACAGCACCTCGCCTTCCACGCGTTTCAAACCTTTCTGCCGGGCCACGTCGAACAGGCTGTGCAGCAGCTTGCGACCGATTCCCCGATGTTGCCAGGCGTCGGCCACGACCAGCGCAAATTCGCAGGATTCGCCGTCCGGATTGGTGATGTAGCGGGCAATGGCCAGTTCCATTTCGCGGCCGTTTTCCACACTAGAGACGAGCAGCGCCATCTCGCGGTCGTAGTCGATCTGGGTGAAACGTGCCAGCGCGCTGGGGGAGAGCTCCTGCAGGGTGTCCATGAAGCGGAAATATTTGGTTTCATGGGACAGGCCGCGCACGAATGCCTGCTCCATTTCCGCGTCTTCCGGTCGAATCGGGCGGATAGTCAGATTGGTGCCGTCCGGCAGTTGCCAGTGGCTGACCAGCTGCGTCGGGTAGGGGCAGATCGCCATGTGGGCGTAAGGGTCCGCCACCGGCGGCCGTGGCCCGATCACGATGCGCGCATCGGCAGCCAGCGCACCGTGCTCGTCCAGGATCAGCGGATTGATGTCCATCTCCTCCAGCCAGGGCAGCTCGCACACCATCTCCGACACCCGCAACAGCACGCTCTCCAGCGCTTCCATATTGACTGGCGGCAGGTGCCGGAAC
>JAJXTJ010000228.1:0-310 GCA_021783895.1 Pseudomonadota bacterium
AGCGTCAGGACATATTGTGGCACGAGTTGCAGCGAGCTGACATTCTGGTAAACGGGCAGCTGGATGAAACCATAGACTGAGGTGCCGCCGCCGAGGCGTACCGTTGCGCCGGGGGCCAGGTAAGCCAGCGTGCCGCCGCTGATGGAGGCGCCGGTCAGCACATCGGTGAAAACACCGGTGCCCTGGTCGCTGTTCCGGCGGATGATGTTGAGTTGCAGCATCGGCGAGATTCTGGCGCCGAAGCCGGCATAACGTATGCCGGTATTCAGCGAATAGGCGTCGCCCGGGCGATAGGTCCCGCCCAGCCCTT
>JAJXTJ010000228.1:320-3815 GCA_021783895.1 Pseudomonadota bacterium
TTCGTCCACCAAGGGTGAAATGGCGTGCTGCACAGTGCCCTGGACGAACCAGCCATACGTGCTGACCAGGCCTGAAGTGTATCCGCCCAGGATAATGTCGGTTGAGCCGGTGCCGAGTTGCAGGCCCGCGTCCAGCGGAGCACCGGCGCCGGGACCCCCGGTGAAATTGGCATTGGTGCTTCCGGTGGGCAGCTTGATACCGGCAATCAGGCCGGTGCTTCCATCCGCAGAAAGGCCGCTGTAGTGGCCGATGATGCGCACGTCGCCGATGCCGTTGTCGGAAGAGATTGCGCCGTTGCTGCCCTGGGGCACGGTGGCCGGGGTGTCGGTGAGGGGGTTGAGCTGGCCGTTGGTGCTGTGGTTGCGGGCCAGGTAGGGGATCTGGAAGCTGACCCCCCATGCGTCGCTGTTATAGTTGAATGATGCGATGGCGATCTGTGTTTTGGTATCGGTCTCGATTTCCTGGCCGTTGGCATACAGGGTGTTGATCAGCGCGGAAGAGGGTTTGCTGCTGCCGTATATCATGGTGTTCTGGTTGATGTAGGTGTAGGACAGGTCGGCAGATAGGCCGGACATCGTGCTGACTCCCTGGCTGCCCCAGTCCGTGGACAAGGTGCAGCCGCAAGAGGCGCAGGCAAGGGCGTTGTTCATTGCGGCGAGCGCCAGCATGGCTACCGCAGCGGCGAAGAATATTGCCGGGTATCGGCGGATATGTGGGGGGGTATGTGCGGTGCTCATGCCTTGCTGTCTGCTGGTTGATGACTGTAAAAATTGATGACTGTAAAAATTATATAGGGTGCTGCCGTTCACCCCCTGCGGCATATTGCCGCACCCGCAATTGCCGGAGAGGTTGGGCTGGATGGCAGTGTGTGCAGCGAATCGGTTATGCTGCGCGGGTTTTGCAACACATCCGGCAATGGATTCCCGTATGGACTTATTGAAAAACAAATATGGCTGGGCATTGCTTGCCGGTTCGGCCTGCCTGTTCGGCTTTGCTCCGTTCGGGATTTACCCGATACCGGTACTGGCGCTCGCGATCCTGTTTGCCCTTTGGCAGCGCGCGGACACGCCCCGCAGCGCGGCACATCTGGGTTTTGCTTTTGGCCTGGGTCTGTTCGGCGCGGGCACAAGCTGGATCTATGTCGCGCTGCATGATTACGGCGACATGGCCATGCTGCTCGCTCTGCCGGCCACCATGCTGTTCTGCGCATTCCTCGCCCTGTTCACGGCATTGTCCGGTTATGTCCAGGCGCGCATTCCCGCATCGAAGGCCCTGCGCATGGTGCTGGTGATGCCCGCGGTATGGGTGTCGGTCGAGTGGCTGCGCGGCATGATATTCACCGGATTTCCGTGGCTGACCCTGGGTTATGCGCACAGCGACAGTCCGCTGGCAGGTTATGCGCCCATCCTGGGCGTATACGGTGTTTCGCTGGCGGCGGCGATCAGCGCGGGGCTGCTGGCGTACATCCCGATAAACCTGCTGCGTGAGCCGATAGCTGCGTTGCACAGTGCTCGCTCCGGCGCCTGTCCAAAAGATATGTCTTGGTCGCTGCGTTCCGTGCGCCTTGCTGTCGGCTTGCTTGCAACGGTTTCCCGGGGTGTCCGTTCGCCATTGTTGATACTGGCCCTGCTGTGGTTGGGCGGCGCGCTGCTGCGCACGGTCGCATGGACGCAGCCGCACGGCGAGCCGTTCACGGTGGCATTGGTACAGGGCAATATTGCGGAGAACCTGAAGTTTAACGAAGATGCGGTGGCGGGCACGCTGGAGACTTACCGGCGGCTGGTTATGCAAAGTCCGGCGCGCCTTGTCGTGTTGCCGGAAACCGCGTTGCCATTGCTGCGCCGTGACGTGCCGGAAAACTATGTGCAGCGTTTGAGTGATCACGCCATACAAAATAATGGCGACGTGCTGATCGGGGTGTTCGAGAAGGACAAGGGAAGTTATTACAACAGCGTGTTCACACTGGGAGCCGATGCCGAGCAGCATTACCGCAAGCAGCATCTGGTTCCCCTGGGGGAATTTATCCCGTTGCGGCCGTTGCTCGGCTGGTTCATCAACGGGGTGCTGGACATCCCCATGGGTGACCTGACGAGCGGGGATCGATTGCAGGCGCCGCTTGATATCATCGGTCAGCATGTCGCGGTCAATATCTGTTACGAAGATGCGTTCGGCGAGGAAATCATCCGCGCCCTGCCACAGGCCACCCTGCTGGTAAATGTTACCAACGATGCATGGTATGGACATTCCCAGGCCGCCGCGCAGCACAACCAGATTTCCCAAATGCGCGCGCTGGAAACCGGCCGCATGATGTTGCGCGCCACCAACACCGGTGTAACTTCCATCATCGGCCCGGATGGCAGGGTGTTGCAACAGTTGCCGCAGCACCGGGAAGCTGTCCTGCTCGGCATGGCTCAGGGCTATGCGGGCACCACGCCATATGTGCGTTGGGGGAATGCCGCAGTGCTGGTGTTGATCGCATTGATGCTGGCGGGATCCCGGGTTGCGTCAAGACGATGACCTGGTCATGCTACATCCTGCGCTGCGCGGACGATACGCTCTACACCGGCATTACCAACGATCTGGCAAAACGCCTGGCGGCGCATAACGCGGGCACGGCGGCGAAGTACACGAAAACGCGCATTCCTGTGCAGGTGGTGTTCGTGGAGAATTGCGCCGACAGGTCGGCTGCGCTGAAACGGGAGCTGCAAATAAAAAGTCTCAAGCGCCCGGATAAATTGGCATTGATAGGGTCAGCCAGGTGACCGGGCGCGGAGGGAACAATCCCGCCCGCTTGCCATCTCCGGCCTTTTCCCGGCGCACGGACAAGATGGAAAATCTTTCCGGCTGCGGAAATGGACAGGAGAACGGAATGGAATACTCCGGGCTGTAAAACGCCATTTTCAGCATGGCGGCAAGGTTGTGCAGGCGACGACAGCGGAAAACCAGTAAAATGCGCGCGTTTGCAATTGCACAAGACCCACGATGCTTACTTTTGGTTCCGACATAACGCCCGCAAGCGGGCATGAGTCTTCACCGAAGCTCAGTCAAGGACTGAGCTTTCAGCAGATCATCCTGACACTACAGAATTACTGGGACAAACAGGGTTGCGCCTTGCTGCAACCATACGACATGGAGGTCGGCGCGGGTACTTCGCATACCGCGACATTTTTGCGCGCGCTCGGTCCGGAACCTTGGAAGGCCGCCTACGTGCAACCGTCGCGCCGCCCCAAGGACGGCCGCTACGGCGAGAACCCGAACCGCCTGCAGCATTACTACCAGTTTCAGGTGGTGCTGAAACCCGCTCCGGCAAATATTCTGGAACTCTATCTCGGTTCGCTGAAAGAGCTCGGCTTTGACCTGAAGAAGAACGATGTACGCTTCGTCGAAGACGACTGGGAAAACCCCACGCTGGGTGCTTGGGGCCTGGGCTGGGAAGTGTGGCTGAACGGCATGGAAGTCACGCAGTTCACCTACTTCCAGCAGGTCGGCGGCAT